>PLSJ01000254.1 GCA_003165115.1 Syntrophaceae bacterium
GACGGCGGCTATGCGGACTACACCGTCGCCGACCACCGGTACTGCTTTTCCCTGCCCGCCTCCTATAATGACGCGCAAGCCGCCCCGCTGCTGTGCGCCGGGTTGATAGGATACAGGTCGTACCGCATGATGGGTGAAGAGGTCCGCCATCTCGGCGTCTACGGGTTCGGCGCTGCCGCCCACATCATCAGTCAGGTCGCCGTGCACCAGGGCAAAGAGGTCTACGCGTTCACCCGGCCGGGCGACACCGACGGGCATTCTTTCGCTAGGAAGTGCGGCGCGGTATGGGTTGGAGACTCCACGTCGAGGCCGCCCGTCGGCCTCGACGCCGCCATCATCTTCGCCCNNAGGGCGGCACGGTCGTCTGCGCCGGTATCCACATGAGCGACATCCCTTCTTTCCCTTACCGGCTGCTGTGGGAGGAACGGGTGATACGGTCTGTCGCCAACCTGACGAGGCAGGACGGAGACCAGTTCCTCGCCCTCGCCCCGGAGGTCCCGGTGCGGACGGACGTGGAGGTCTTCCCCCTCGATAAGGCCAACGAAGCGCTCACGCGGCTGAGGTCGGGAGAGATACAGGGCGCGGCGGTGCTGGTCATGACGTAAGCGTCGTTGGCGGCCTCACCCCCTCCACCTGAGGAGCCATTTTTCGAGACGGTCCACGCAGAACGTGATAGCGGTGACCACGAAGCCGATAAAGATTATACCGACGATGACCCTCCCGTAATCCGCGAAGTCGGAGAAGTACTTGACGTACCAGCCGAGACCCGATGTGGCGCCGATCATCTCGGCCGCCGTCAGGAGGATGAACGAGAGCACCAGCCCTATATTGGCGCCGGCAATGACTGACGGCAGGGCCGCCGGCAAAATGACCTTGAACAGCATAGTCCCCTCTCCCACGTTCAGGGCGCGGGCGGAATCGACGATCCGCCGGTCCACGGTGAAAACGCCGTTCAGCGTATTAATGAAGATCGGCCAAAAGGCGCCGATGAAGATGATGAACATGGACGACATGGTGAAAGTCGGCAAAATGGCGATGGCGTACGGGATATAGACGATGGGGGGGATCGGCCCCAGCACCCTGGTGACAGGTGTCACCGCCCTGTAAAGCCGGCCGCGCCAGCCGATGACAAGGGCCAGGGGGACCGCCGTCGCCACCGCGGCCAGATAGCCGGCAAGCAGGAGCCTCACGGAGCTGACAAGCCCTTTGGAAAGCTCTCCCAGGTCGAGACCCATAAGGGTCATGACCGCCTTCGGGGTCGGAAAGAGCATCGGATTGAGGAGGTTCAGCCGGGTGGTCGCAATATCCCATGCGAACAGGGCCGCATAAAGGATCGCCGTCACATCGCCGGCCGTTTGCACCCTGCGCCGGTCTTTCACGGCAACGAGGACCAGAACGTAGAAAGCTTCCATCGTGAGGGCGAGGCGCAGGACGTGGGTCCCGGCCCCTTCGATACGACGGGCGGGCACGTACAGCACCGTCGCGATGAGGAGCAAAAAAATCAGGTTTGCCGGCGACAAAAACCGCTTCACCATTTCCATACCCTAACCATTCATTACCTTTTCCTCATCTTCATGGAAGAGGTCCACGACGGCGTTGCGCATCCGCACGTATGTCTCCCCCCTTATCACCGCCGTCCGTCGCCGGGGACGTTCGAAGGGTATATGAAATTCATTCAGGATCGAGCCGTTGCTGGCGGACATCACCACGACCCGGTCTGCCAGCAGGATCGCCTCGTCTATGTCGTGGGTGATGAAGACCACGGTCTTTCGCGTCTCGCCCGCGTCCCACAGCCGAAGGAGAAGCTCCTGCAAGGCCACCCGGTTCTTCGTATCTACCGCGCTGAAGGGCTCGTCCATGAGGAGGACGTCGGGCGCCATGGCATAAGCCCTGGCTATGGCGACCCGTTGCTGCATCCCACCGGACAGTTGCGAGGGGAATTTGCCGCCGAGGCCGCCGAGGCCGACAAGCTCCAGATGACGGTCCGCGAGCGCCTTCATCTCACCCGCGCTCATGCGGGAGCGAACCTGTTTGAGCCCGAAGATGATGTTGGCCCGGGCGGTCATCCAGGGGAATAAGGAATAGTGCTGAAAGACGATCCCCCGTTCGACTCCGGGGCCGGTGACCTCCCTTCCGTCCAGGAGGATCGTTCCGCCTGTCGGCCGGGTAAGTCCGGCCAAAAGGGACAAGAGCGTGCTCTTGCCGCAGCCCGAGGGCCCGACGACGCTCAGGAACTCTCCCTCACGGATCGCGAGATCGATGCCGTCGAGGACCGGCACGGTCTCCCGCCCCCTGCCGTACGCGAATGACACGTGGTTCAGAACCAGCTTATCCGGACGCTCTTCTGCGCTCATGTTTCAAGACTCCGAACGAGGGTCGTGCCGGCGCCTGCTTTCGAAGCGGGCGCCGGCAGGTATGGACTTTCTATATGTTCCGCAGCCCGTACTCCTCGTTGAGCCTCTGGTAGACCGGGTCTTTCGGGGTCTCCCTGAGGATGGAGTCGAGCGCCTTCCTGTAGAGTTCCGTGTTCAAATGCCTGTTGATATCCACCTTGGTGTTCGGGTCCACGTAGCCCACCTTCCGCATGTTGTCCCAGAAATGGAGCGACCCCTTCTTGCCCGGATCCGGGTGGTTCGCGCAGTGACCGCCGTAGGTCTCCTCCCTGATCACGTCCTTATCGACCTTGACGTATTTCACGATGATGTCGACCGTCTCGTCTTTCCTCGTCTGGTAGAAACGGTATGACTTGATGAGTGCCCGCAGGAAGTGGACGTAGGCGTCGGATTTCTCGCCCAGCCTCTCGGTGAGGGCCACCTGGCGACAGCAGGAGTGGTCATGCTCCACCGTATCCGTGTAGAGCGCAGTCTTGAGACCCATTTTCTCGCAGTTTATCAGGTGGGGTGACCAGACCATGCCGGCGTCCACCGTCCCTTTCTTTATCGCCTCCAGGACCGCGCCGGGCGATTCGAGCTCGAGCAGGGTCATGTCCTTCTTCCAATCGACCCCCGCTCGCTGCAGGGCTGCCCGGAAGACGACGTCGGCGGTGGAGAGACGCACCGTGGCGATCTTTTTCCCTTTGAAGTTCTTCAGGTTCCGGAATTCGTTCACGCGCTCCGGCTTCGTCACCAGGCCGCTTCCACCGTTTTCCATCTGTCCGCCGAAGAGGGTGAAGGGAGCGCCATTGGCGATGAACTTGAAAGGCGCGGTGGTGCCGAAGGTCCCGGCGTCGAGCTTGCTGGCCATGATGGCGTTCATGCCCTCGCCCGAGTTCGTGAAAAGGAACAGGTTGACGTCGAGGCCCTCTTCTTCGAAGAACCCCTTCTCCTTGGCCAGGAAATAGAGCACGTGGCCGGGACTCACCAGGTAACCCGCGTTGAACTTTGTCAATTCCTTGGCCCACGCCGGGGCCGCCGTGGCAAGGGCGACGACCAATGCCGTCATCAAAAGCTTTTTCATTGCTTCAATCCTCCTTGATATAGATCGGTCAATGTTCCAGATTCCCTTTTACCGCGCCTGTCATTGCCCTGATATTTTCCAGGGGAGTCGAGGTGCTCAATCCGCATGCCGGGGAAATGATATCTACCCCGTCCCGAACGAGCTTTTCCGCTTTTTTTGCAATTTCACCGGCGGTACCGAATTCCAGATGGTAGGTGCTTATATTCCCCATGGTGGTGAGCTGCGGGTGGGCGCGCTTTAGCAATCGCAGGCTCACCATGGCATCGGTACTGATCGCGGCGGACCTGATTTGGGGAAGCAGATGCTTTACCGTCTTCATATTGCCGCAGATATGCACGATAACCGGCGCACCCACGGCGTGGATGCCGTCAATGATCTTGTTTAGATACCTGACCGCGTACTCCTCGAATGTGGCCGGCCCCAATATCTCTCCCGAGGCCGTGGGGTCTCCGATACTGATCAGGTCTGCGCCGTTGTCGACCATCAACCGGGCATACCCGGTCAAAACATCGCTGATATAATCGATTACCCGGTGGGAATGCTCTTTGTCTTTTCTGAGTTCCTTGAGGAATGAAACGGGATCGACGAAGGAGGCGGTCGTGGTAATCGGCCCCGTAATGTTTCCGATGACCGGCACGTCCGGATATGCGCGGGAGAGCCGGTATCCTGCCTGAACAATTGTGTGAATACGGGGTGAATTCATCACGTCTTTAATGTTCTTACAGACGACTTTCGATACGGAAGGGAACGTTTCCTTTGCGACCTTGGGCTCGCAGGAAAGCGTGCCGAAATCGATCTCGCTTCCCATCGCCTCAGCCTCGACCGTCACGTCAAAGGGTATGCCGAGGTTTTCAAATCCGGTATTCTCGTGCACATCATAGGCAAGTTCCGCCATGAGTACATCATCATGATGGGCCGCGGGGAGGGTATGGCCCGTCTTGTTCATAATATCGACGACGGCCGCGTTCATCATCCCGCCGGTACAGACAACCGGGAGCCGGTCCACCCTCTTCTTCAGCAGGACCCCCATGAGTCGCTCTTTTGAGCCTAATGAAGTCATCTGATTTATGCTCTGGCCAACAGGTCCGAATGGACCGGGTCTCCTATTTCTGCCGCTGTATCCATCATGGCCCGTATATTTTCAAAAGGCGTGTCGATCGGAAGACTGCAACCGGAACAGATAATGTAGCCTTTAGGGTTGTCGTAAGCCTGCCTCACGCATTCAATGGTGGCTTTCCTCACCTCTTCCGGGGTGCCGGCGTACATGACTCCCGAGGGATCGACATTTCCCATGATGCGCACCCTATCGCCGCCCCTGTTTTTGCATTCATACAAGCTCGCGACATTGTCTATGCTGAGGCAATTTGCCCCTGCGTCCGCCATTGCCTCCCAGATCTTGTCGGTTTTTCCGCAGATATGCAGCGTCACCGGTTTACCCCTGGAATGAATGTGGCCGATGAGCCGTGTTAAATAAGGGAATGAAAACTCTTTGAAATGTTTCGGGCTGATAACCGTGGAGGATGACATGGGTTCGGAAATGGTCGGGTTGAGGCCGATATCCATAAAGGCATCGGCATACCGGATGCTCGTTTCCAGGGAAACCGCGCAGAGCTTATGCACTGCCTCGGGATTCGTGAATAAGAGCCTGGTCAGGTTTTCCACGCCGATCAGGAAAAAGGCGTTGGTAAAGGGCCCCACCACCCCTCCGGAGCAGGAGACCTCCGTGCCAAGCTCATCGATGAGTATCTTTCCGGCTTCCAAATGCGAGGGAAGGCGACCGTCCCGGTAAGGGTTTGCCGGCTGGACATTATCTATCTCGCTGATATCCCGGAGGGCCGGTGTTTCAAGGTCGGCGGTGTCGTCCAGGGGATAACGAACTTTGGCCCCCATTGCTTCCGCCTGAACGTAAAGGTCCGTAAAGATCCTGACGCCGTCATAGCCGAACATCCGATAGGCCTGGATTTGGCCCTGGGCAATCAATCTTCCGTTATCTTTAAATTCGGAGACCTTACATCCGATCACCCTGGCGGTTCCATTTGCGATATTGGGATTGCAGGGCAAACGGTCTACTCTTTCTCCCTTGTTATAGGCGGTCATCCGGTCGAGGGAAGTCATCCGGTCTTTAGCCATTTGTCGGACCTCCAATTAATTTCTTGGCCAGCAGCGCCGCTTCCGATGCATTCGGGGCGTACCCGTCCGCGCCGATACGCCTGGCAAAGCCTTGCGAAATCGGCCCGCCGCCGACCATCACTTTAATCCGGTCCCTCATGTGCTCTTTTTCCAGGAGGGTGATGACTTCTTTCATTCCGTTCATTGTCGCGGTCATCAGGGTTGAAAGGGCAATGAGGCTTGCGTCTCTCTCTTTGGCTTTCTCGACAAACGTTCTCGGTGGGACATCCCTCCCCAGGTCGATCACCTCGAAACCCGACGTCTCGAGCATGATCTTCACCAGGTTTTTTCCGATATCGTGAGTATCCCCTTCCACGACGCCGATAACGGCCTTTCTTTTGGTCCCTTCGACACTCGCCTTGAGGTGCGGCTTCAGGATGTCGAGACCGGCGTACATGGCATCGGAGCACAGCAAGAGCTCGGGTATAAAATACTCTTCTTCTTCATAAAGCTTACCGGCCCTGTTCATCCCATGGGAGAGACCGTGTTCTATGGCTTGATAAGCGTCCATCTTCTTGTCGACTATTGTCATCGAAATTGCGACGGTTCTTTCTATTTCCATAGTGAGGACGGCATCATAAAGTGCTTTGTACAATTGATCTTTTACTGGCGGCATTTATCCACTCCTTTTATGGGCAGACTCATCCTTCTCGTGACAGACCTCTCCCATAAAGAAAAGAAGTCCCAAGGGCTTCGAGGTCGAGGCCGCAAATCCAACTATGTCCTTGTGTGGTTTGGCAAGCAAACCTCCCAAAATAAAAAATCCGGCCGCCAATTTCGGCGCCGGACTCCCAGGAGGAATCTTAAGGGGTTAAGGCGAAGAAAAGGCAGGCACGGTCAAAACGGGAAGCCACCCGGGCCCCCGGTTCATTCTTCAGCCTAAGGGAAGAAATATATTTGCTATTCTTTTCATATTCTTGCTGTCCTATCTCAAAAGAGAGTAAATATTAGCCGAACAGGCTCCGCGATGTCAAGCATTGATGTGGCTGCCACATCACGGCAGGGCAAACGCATTTGGAAACTATCTAACTAGTG
>PLSJ01000242.1 GCA_003165115.1 Syntrophaceae bacterium
CCCCTCACGAGTTCCACGTGGCTCGCCGGTATCCCTCTGTCCGCGGCCACGGCGGAGAAGACGCTCTGCCCCTGGGTCATGAACAGGTTGGTTATCTCCGCGAGACAGCCGCTGTACATGGGCGTCTCGTTCGATATCGAGGGCTGGCCGCCACTCGACTTGACCGCCTGCTGAATGTCGTTGTAGATGTCGGTAAGCCCCGTCTCCAGGGAGAAGTCCTGCTGCGCCTCGGCCTTGATCTTCGGATTGTCGGTGAAGGGCGACACGAGCTTCGCGGAAAGCACCTTCGCGTCATGGCAGTCGTTCATCTGAAGGCCGTTGAGTTCGTTGGCGAGCGCCTCAAGGGATTTCATGATGTTCGAGCACTGCTGACAGAGCGTGCTCAAGGCGAGGTCGAAGGCCATGGCGGGGGCGGCCTGAAGGATCTTTTGGAACTTCTGCACGAGGTAATTCACATTCAGGAACGAAAAACCGCCCATGAAAAGGTCGATGCCCCCGCATCCTACCTTGAACCGGGGGGCCTGCGCTGAAAACAGGTGGTCGTTGCTCATCCCCCACCTTGCCGAGATCGAGCCGCCTGTCGCGTACCCGCGCTTCTCGCCTTCGAAGTACCCGGGGCTCGTCTCCGTCTTCTGGACAAGCCAGTCGTCGATGAAGCCAGCCCTGGCGGTCGCGTCGAAGAGGACGACCATGATCAATACCATCACTATTTTCCGTTTCATCGCGCGCCTCCTTCTTTTCGCCTCAGTGCGGGGGCCGTCACGTCGAAGGCCCCTCCCTTCTGGAAGTCATAGATGCTGTACTCCTGCGGCGTGATCTCGCCCGCGAGAAGGCGTATCCCCCGGTATATCTTGTCCTCCATCTCTGCCATGGAGATCACCCCGGCGGAGATGGGAATGGCATCGGCGCTATTCCGATAGACGAGAAGAATGGTGGGGACAATGGTTATGCCGAATCTGTCCGCAAGGCGCTGTTCCCGGGTGAAGTCGATCCGCTTAATCTCCCAGCCGTACCGGGCTTCGAAGAACCGCATGATCTGCTCCTGCTCCTCGCAGTACTCGCAGGTGGGCGAGAAGAAGTAGAGGAGACCGTAATCCCCCTTGGCCTGCATGATCCTCTCTTTCACTTCTCCCTCACGGGACCGGACAAGGGCGTTCTGACCCGGGACGACGGTCGGATAGTCCTTCGACAGGGACAGCTCGGGGTCCTTCTGCATCACGTATTCCGCGACGTTCGTGAAAGCCAGGGCCTTTCTCCTCGCGATGTCCTGGACGTAGTAGTACTCCTCGACGTTCTCCGGCGTGGGTCTCCAGACGGCCTTCTTCTGGAAGTCCGTGAGAAGCGCCTGGAAGTCGTCCGGGTGCATGTACCAGAGCCGATCCACCGTATAGTCCTTCAAGTAAGGAACGCGGTGCTTCTGTTCCGGCTCTTCCTTCGGCTTCTCCGGCGCCTTCTCTTGTTCGTACCAGAACCAACCCCTTTTGTAGTCCTTGTAATAAGGGACTGGTTCCTGCTCGGGGACGAGAGCGTCCTTTGCGAACGCGGTGTTTCCGAGGATAAGGAGGCTACAAAAGAGGACGAGCAATGCCTTCAACGTTTCTCCTTTCTATGAAGCCGAGATACCTCGAATCGAAGCTGTCCACATGGCGGCCCGTGACGAAGAGCTTTCTCTCGGGCACTGTCCCCGAATAGACGAACGCATCGACGGGCTCCCCTTTCAAGGAATACCGCTTCGCCGTCCCCAGGTAAACGCCTGAGCAGTAATACTCGCGGGTTTTCGTTTCGAGCTTTTCCCCGGCGACGCACGAGACCTTCTTCAAGAGTCTTGAGGCTGTGCCGTTCTTGATGTAGTGAGATTGAATAGTGAAGACGACATAGTCACCCTTCCTGATCTCGTCGGGAGTGAACCTCTTCGTGATGACGAATATCCGGTGATCGAGAGAGGGGCTTATTGCCACCACGATCCTCCCGGGAAGGAGCAGCCCGAAGACGAGGGCCGAGACGGCTGCGAGGCAGACGGATCGCTTCTTTCGGTCCCGGATGAAATCAGTAAGACACTTTTTCAAGGTTTTTCGACGCAATGACGTCCTCCAGTATGAGAACCCTGTTTTTCGGCTGGCTCTTCAAAGCCGCCAGGTACCGATCGAGGTTGGCCTTGAAGTCGTCCATGGTGATCTTCTTCGCGAGGACCAGGTCCCTCTGCTCTTGAAGAAACCCGTTTACGTCCACGGCCACCACCTTTTGGGCGATGTAGCGGTCATAGGCGGTCACCGTGGCGACCGAGCTCACCATGCTCACGACGATCACGAGGACCGCCGCGCAGGTTTTCGTGATTCCCGGCTGTGCCTTGGCGGGCCGCTCGCGCTTCCCTTCTAATGCTGTCGCTTCCATACCTTCCACGCACACCTCCCCGGTCCTGCCGCGCGCTCACGCGGCAGGACCTATTGTTGATAGAAGCCCTTCCTTAAACCCACGAGCAGTGCGCTCATCCCGGCGCTATGGGTCTCCTTCTCAAAAGCCTCAAGCACGTACTCGAAATTGACGTCCCCATAGACCGTATGAAACGCGCGTATATTGATATTACTTTCGAGACCCTCGCTCTTCTCCGGGTCCTGAAGATCGCTCAGCGTCGCGTAGACGAACGCGGGGACACGGGTGATATGGTAGCGCTCGAAGAGCATGGGATCGATGATAACTGCGGTGTTGTAAGTACGGCACTTGCTCGTCAAAGGGTCGCAGCCCGGGTCTTCGAGAAGCAGGCCCTTGACGAAGCCCAGGGTCGGTTTTATGTATTTTGCCCCGCGGACGAACCCCCGCATGACGAACCTCACGTTGCGGTCTCCCAGGGCACCTGCCGCGCTCGTGTAGCGGCGAAGGGTCTCCGTGGGTATCGATGAGGACAGAAAGACGTAGATCCGCTCGTTGGCCCTGAGTCCTCCTGTGGCGCTGCCCTTCTTGCTGTCCTTGTAGTACGGCCCCTCACGCCCGAACACCTCTTTTTGGATGCGCTCCCTCTCCAAGGCGATCTTCTTTTGAAACTCATCGGACTGATAGATCCTGTAGGCCTCTTCCGCTTTCTCCTTCCCGAGGGCCTCGTAGTCATTCTGGGGAAGGAGAAAGCCGGCAGCGTCCTTCTTCGCCTTCTCATGAATGGCGGAGATCTCGTCCGTGGATAGCTCGCCCGCGAAGGCGGAGACCGATGCGAATACCAGGACCGCCGTTACAACGAATACCCTATGCAGCATAGTTTCTTCCTCGTAAGCACCCAGTCGAAATTGTCTGCGGCGTTGCCGCCTGCCGAGTAAGGGGGATTCTTGCCCGCTGCCCATATGAGCCCGCTCCGTCCGATGGGCTGGCACGTGTAGTCCCTAACGGGCTTCATGATCTGGAGGCGGTAGTGGCTTTTCGTCCAGATAGGCCACATGGTGGGTCCGCAGATGTTTGAGGCCGTGTCGATGAGCGTGTACTCCCGGACGAGCTTGTAGATCAGCCT
>PLSJ01000210.1 GCA_003165115.1 Syntrophaceae bacterium
GGAGGGGGTAGATCCTGATGAACGCAGGCGCGAGGAGGGCGATGGCGCGTGCTGTCTCCCGCACATCCCGCGGGGTCTCGCCGGGAAGGCCGACCATCACCTGGAGGCCTACCTCGAACCCCTCCTCGCGCAGCACGCGGCAGCACCTGTTGAGGTCTTCGGCGGTATGCCCCCTTTTCAGCGCGGCAAGGATATCGTTGTTAAAGGTCGGTATGCCAAGCTCGATGGTGCGCACGCCGTATTTCTTGAGGAGCCCGATGACCTCCCTGCCGGGGACCACGGGTTTCGTCGAGATGCGCAAGGAGGCGACCCTGTCCCGATAGGGCTCGAACAGGCGCAGGAGCCCCTCGAGCCGNNAGCCGATTGATGCGGCCCTCCAGGGGGCGCCCTTTTTCGCTATTGGTGATGTGGTCCTGGTTGCAATAGGTACAGCGCTGCCCGCACCCGTAGTGGGGCAGAAAAAGCGGCACAATCATAGAGCTTCGATCTGTTCGAGCAGGAGACTGGCCGCCTTTTGCTCTGCCTCGCGCTTATTCTTGCCCACGCCCTTTGCCTTCAGCTCTTTGCCCACGTAGACGTAAATGCTGAAGCCCTCTTTCGTCTTCCTCGTGAGCCGGTATTTCGGGAGAACGCCCCATGTCTTCTGCGAGTACTCCTGTAGCGCATTCTTGGGGTTCTTCTCCTGGAGTTTCACCTCGTCGAAGTAAGGCTGGAAAAGGCGCCTGATCACGAGGCTCGCCGACCTGAACCCGCCGTCGAGGTAGACGGCCCCGATGAGGGCTTCCAGCATATTCGAGAGNNCGTGCCACTTCCGTCAGCATACTCCTGTTTACCAGGCAAGACCTGGCGTTGCTCAGAAAACCCTCGTTTTTCTCCCTGTATTTCCGGAACAGGAGGATACTCGTGACGGTGTTGAGAATGGCGTCTCCCAGGAACTCCAGCTTTTCGTTTTCCGATTTGCCCATCCCCTTCCTGTCGTTGACGAAAGAAGAGTGCGTGATCGCCTGGGCGAGCAGCTCGCGGTCTTTGAACCGGTACTTGATGGTCTGTTCCAACGGAGAAGAATAATCAGTCAATAGCTCTGCTCAAGCGAGGCCGTCAGATCTTGAACGCCTCTTCCTTTCCACTATGCTGTTTCCTCAATTTCGGTTTTTCGACCTTGCCCGTCGGGTTCCGGGGCACGTGGTCGAGAATGACCTTCCTGGGCCTCTTGTACCGGGGGAGGGGCTCGCANNTCGCAGAAGGCTATCACCTCCTGGGCCGTCAGCTCCTTGCCGGGCGCGACCTCCACGACGGCGGCGACGATCTCGCCAAGCCGCTCGTCCGGAAGACCGATGACCGCCGCATCTTTTATCAACGGGTGCGTGTGGAGGAAATCTTCGATTTCCACGGGGAACACGTTCTCCCCTCCCGTGATGATCACGTCCTTCTTCCTGTCCACGATCCAGATAAACCCGTCTTCGTCCGACCTGACCATATCGCCGGTATAGAGCCAGCCGTCTCGCAGGGCTTTGGCCGTGGCTTCAGGGTTCTTGTAGTATTCCCTCATGACGCCGTCGCCCCTCACGATAAGCTCCCCGGCTTCTCCCTGCGGCACGTTGTTCCCCTGCTCGTCGACGATGCGGGTTTCCCAGTTGAACCCCGGCCGCCCTATCGCCCCGACTTTATGTCCGTTCTCTATGCCGAGATGGACGCAGCCCGGTCCTGTCGATTCGCTGAGACCGAAGGTCGTGTCGTACTCCATCTCGGGGAAATATCGTTTCCAGTGCCTGATCAGGCTGGGCGGAACGGGCTGGGCGCCTATGTGCATGAGCCGCCACTGATCGAGCTTGTAATTCTCCTTTTTCAGCTCCCCGCTGTCGAGCTTCATCAATATGTCCTGGGCCCAGGGCACGAGGAGCCATACTATGGTCCCGCCCTCCTCGCTCACCGCCTCCAACACCCACTCGGGCGAGATGCCCTTCAGGATCACCGCCGGCCCACCCACGATCAGGCTGCCGAACCAATGCATCTTCGCCCCCGTATGATAGAGCGGGGGCATAAGGATAAAGTTGTCCTTTTTTTCCTGGTGGTGGGCCGCGTTTTCCGTGATGCAGGCACATACCATGTTCCTGTGGGTAAGGAGGATCGGCTTGGGCTGTCCCGTGGTGCCCGAGGTGAAATAGAGGCCGCAGGGGTCGGCGAAAGTGATCGGGGTCGGAAGGGGGCTCGCCGGCGCCCGGTCGACAAGGGCCGAAAAGCTCTCCGCGTACGCGGGGGTCTCGCTTCCCACGCAGATATAGTCCCTGACGGACAGCTCGTTCTTCACCGCTTCGATGCGCGGCGCGAATTCCTGGTCGAAGATCATCAGGCCGGGTTCCGCCACGTCACTGCAATACTTCACGTCTTCGGCGGTAAAACGGAAATTGAGGGGCACTACCCACGCCCCGGTCCTCACGATCCCGAAGTAGGCGGCGAGCCAGTCGATGGAATTGTTCATGAAATGGACGACCTTATCCCCTTTCCCGATACCCTTCTCAGCGAGCACGTTCGAGACCTGGTTGGCCCGGTCGTCAAATTCCTTCCACGTGATCTGCGACCGTTTGCCGCTCGCGGGTATACGCTCGACGAGCGCGACGTCGTCCGGATACATCCTTCCGTTTCTCGCGAGCATTTCCCCGATGTGTATGTAGGTCTCCATCGATATTCCCCCGTATGCGGAAGGTCTTTTTAGCTGACCTGCCTTTATTTGCACTCTATCACGTGTCAAATTTTAGAGTCAATATAAATAAAGGGGGAAGAAAGACGAGGCAGCGTCAGGGCCGCGGCGCGATCGTTTCCGCTAGCCCGGAGGCCCTTTCTCTTATCTCCGGCGACCTGTCGGTGAGGGAGAGGATCGACAGCTTTCTTTTGATATCCTCCTTTTCCCTCGCGGATACCTTGGCATAGACCTGCTCAAGCTTTTCCATGATGAGGAGCGTGAGGGGGACGTCCTTCGTGTCGAGCGCGATCAGCAGGGTAGAGACGTCGTCGGGCGGCCCATACGCCGCCACATATTTCCGGACGTTTTCCCGAAAGGTCGAAGCGCCGTAGGACGTGTGGATCTTCTTGTGGAGCTTTTCATGCTCCAGGGTGCCCTTCTCCCCCATGAAGAGTTTTTCGAGCGCCTGTTTTTGGCGGCCGGCGTTCCACCTGTCGGCGGCCGGTTCCTTGTGCTCCTGCTTTTCTCCGGCGACGTGACTGCTCCGGTCTCTCTTCTTGTCTATGTCCCGCCACGAGGGTCTTTCGTCATCGTCATATTCCCTGCTCATGCCCGTCTCCCTGCCATATTATATCTCAAGTCCCCGCTCTTCTCCATGTTTTGTTGATATAAAAAAACAGGCCCTCCGGACGGAGGGCCTGGCTCACTGTCTTATGAGGCCTCAGCGTTATTAAACCTTGACCACGTTGGCTGCCTGCATGCCCTTGGGTCCTTCGACGACTTCGAAGGTGACCGACTGACCTTCCGTGAGCGACTTGAATCCGTTCTCCTGTATGGCGGTATAATGTACGAATACGACCTGGCCATCCTCACCGTTAATAAATCCAAAACCCCTCGAATCATTAAACCACTTTACCGTTCCCCTGGCCATTTCAATTACCTCCTTGCAGATCTTTAAAATTGCGGAACTTTCGTTCGCCGCTTCGATAAAATACAAGAAACATGCCAGGTCCGGCCCCGCCCACGTCGGGACCTGTGACACAGCATGGAGGCGCTTTGCATAGCTATAGCGCCCTTCCGGGGAAGCCGCCTCAAGGAAAAGTGTCTCGTAAAAGAAGACATTGTCTTGTGACGCAAGAATGTTTCTCATAAAAGAAGACAACGGAAAGAGGCCGTGCCCCACGAGTCCGTCCGCCCGGGCATGAGGGGACCCTTACAGAAAATCTTTCCAAAAAGAGAGACCGTGCTTATATTAAAGCAAATGCGCCGGCCCGTCTGGAGAGGCAGAGGGATTATCGTCCTTGGAACCATTCTCGCTCTCTTCATGATGGGCGCGACCGCGCGACATGCCGGCGCATACGACCTGTCGGCCGACACCCTGATGGTGGAGAAAGGAGAGCGGCAGGAAGGCAAGATCTCCATAAAAGGGGACAAGTACCGCATACAGCGCAAAGGCGAAGCCGAGTACATCATACTACGGCACGACAAGGACGTGATGTGGGTGGTGATGCCGAAGGAAAAGGTTTATGCCGAGCTTCCGCTGGATGTGACGAAGACACCGAAGATCCAGGAGAAGAGTCCGGGTGAGATAAACAGAAAGCTTCTGGGCACCGAAGTCGTGGACGGCCATCCCGCGGAGAAGTTCGAGATAACCGTGAAGGAGGGGTCGAGAACGGAGTCTTTCTGCCAGTGGACGGCCACCGACATAAATTTCCCGATAAAGACGGCCGCCGTCGGGGGCGAGTGGTCGGTGGAGTTTACGAACATAAAGAAAGGGGCCCCCGACAGCGTCTTCGAGGTACCGCCGGACTACGAGAGAGCGAGGGTGGTGCAGAAGCCGCCGCCCCAGAGCCGAAAAGGTAAGGAAAGTCCCGAGCGCGCCGGACCCGGCGTTTAGCAGGGCAGTCCGCCGTTAAGCTCCCTGTCGGTCATTCGTAGCGCAGCGCGTCGATAGGGTTGAGCAGGGACGCCTTGTAGGCGGGGTAAAAGCCGAAAAATATCCCTACTATCCCTGAAAAGGCAAAGGCGAGCAGGGCGGAAAAGGGCGAGACGATGGTGCGCCAGCCCGCCACCACGGAGAGTATCTGCGAGCCGGTCACCCCCGCGATCAGGCCGACGGTGCCGCCTATCAGGGAGAGTATGATCGCCTCCATGATAAATTGGAGCCGGATATCCCATGTCTTGGCCCCTATCGCCATCCTGATGCCGATCTCCCGCGTCCGCTCCGTCACCGACACGAGCATGATATTCATGATCCCTATGCCGCCCACCAGGAGCGAAACCGATGCGATCGCGCCGAGGAGGAGGGTCATGATCTGCGTCTGCTGTTCCGCCGCCTGCATCATCTGGGTCAGGTTCCTCACGGAAAAATCATCGTCCTTTTTCGCGCCGATGTGGTGTCTCTGCCTGAGCAGCTCCGTCACCTGTTTTTCGGCCGGATCGAGGTCGCGGGCGCTTTTCGCCTTCACCATGATCTGCCTTATCATGCCGGGGAAAGACGTGCCAAAGAGCTTTTTCTGCGCGGTGGTCACGGGGACGAAGACCGCGTCATCCTGGTCCTGGCCCATGACCGACTGTCCCTTTACCGCCATCACCCCCACTACCTTGAAGGGGATCTTCTTGATCCTCACGATCTGATCGAGGGGGTCGATGCCCCCGAAAAGGTTGTCGACGACGGTCTGGCCGAGAAGGGCGACCTTCGTCGCGCTTCTCACGTCCTCGTCGGTGATGGGTCGGCCGGCACCGACGGGCCAGTCCCTGACGTCGTTCATGCCCCCCGTCGTTCCCATGACGCCCGTCGACCAATTCAGGTTCCCGTAGACGACCTGGGCGGTCCCGTTGTGGATCGGCGCGACGTCCTGGACCGCCTGGCATTCTCTCTGGATCGCCTCGGCATCACCGAGGGTAAGCGTTGTCTGGCCGCCGAAGCCCGTCCGTACGCCGCCGGACGTCTGGCTGCCCGGCAGGATGATGAGGAGGTTGCTCCCCATGGTGGCCATCTGCTCCGCTATCTGGCGGCTTGCCCCTGTCCCTACCGCGAGCATGGCGATTACCGCCCCCACCCCGATGATGATGCCCAGCATGGTGAGGGCCGAGCGCATCTTGTTCACCTTCAGGGCCCGGAGCGCTATGCGCGCGGTCCATGGTATGCTGATCAATCTTTCACCTCTGCCTTGGGAATGCCTGTTTTCTCTTTCACTGCATCTTCTCGTCACTCACGAGGCGCCCGTCGAGGAACCGTATGACGCGCCTGCTGTATGCCGCTATGTCAGGCTCGTGGGTCACCAGCAGCACCGTGATGCCCGCCTCCCCGTTGAGCTTCTGAAAGAGCTCCATGATCTCCCGGCTCGTATGGGTGTCGAGGTTCCCCGTGGGCTCGTCCGCAAGGATTATGGGCGCCCGGTTCACGATGGCCCTGGCAATAGCCACCCGCTGCTGCTGCCCGCCCGACAACTGGTTGGGGTGGTGGTTTTCCCTCCCCTCCAGCCCCACGGTCTTCAACGCGGAATAAGCCTTCTGCCTCCTCTCTTTCACGGCGACGCCGTTATACAGCATCGGCAGCTCCACGTTCTCCAGGGCGGAGGTCCTGGGCAACAAATTGAATCCCTGAAAAACGAAGCCGAGCTTCCGGTTCCGGATATGGGCCAGCTCGTCCCTGCCGAGCTTGCCCGCATCGACACCTTCGAGGAGGTACTGGCCCGCCGTAGGGATATCGAGACACCCGACGATATTCATGAAGGTCGACTTGCCGGACCCCGAAGGTCCCATGATCGCCAGGAACTCCCCTTCCTCGATGGTGACGGAGACGGAATCGAGCGCCTTCAGCTCGATCTCGCCCAGGGGATAGATCTTCGAGATCCCTCGTGCCTCGATCAGCTTCATTACCTGATGAACCTCGGCATGGACTGGCTGCCGCCGGTGCCCCCGGTCTTCAACGGCCTGGACGAAGATTCGACGATCACCTCCTGGCCCTCCCGCACATCCCCCTTCGTGACCTCGCTGAAGGTGCCGTCGCTGATGCCTATGGTAACCGGGACCCGTTGAGGCGCGCCCTTCTTTTGCATGATCCAGACGGCATAGGTCCTCGCGCCGGCCTGCCGGCCTCCCGTCCTGCCGCCCGAAGGCAGCGCGCCTCCCGACGGCCTCCCGACGGCCTTATCGGAAGGCGCCGCCTGGAGGTTGACCCCGTCCTTCTCGGTGGGCCTGAACCGGAGGGCGGCGTTGGGCGCCTTGAGGACCCCTTCCTTGCTCGCGACGACGATGGAGACGTTCGCGGTCATGCCGGGCATCAGCTTGAGGTCCGTGTTGTCCACCGTGATGACCACGTCGTAGGTCACGACGTTCTGGACCACTATGGGGGCTATGCGTATCTGCTTAACCGTGCCGCGGAAGATGCGGTCGGGATAGGCGTCGACGGTGAATTCCACATCCTGCGTGACCTTCACCCGGCCGATATCGGCTTCGTCGACATTGGTGTCGATCTGCATTTTGGTGAGGTCCTGGGCTATGGTGAAAAGCGTCGGCGTGGTGAAGCTTGCCGCCACCGTCTGGCCCACATCGACGTTCCGCGAAACTACCACGCCGTCGACGGGACAGACGATCTTTGTGTAGGCGAGATTGATTTCCGCGGAATGGAGGACCGCTTCCATTTGCTTCGCGTTGTGACTGTCGGCGGCCAATTGCGCCTCGCCGGCGTCGTGCGTTGCCTCCGCGGCGGTCAGGTCGGCCTCCGCGATATAGCCTTTGGCAAAGAGTTTCTTGTCCCTGTCCCTGATCCGCGTCGAGTCGGCCAGCGTTGCCCTGTCCTTTTGGACCATCGCCCGTGCCTCGGCGAGGTTCGCCTTCGCGTTGTCGACCGCCGCCTCGAAGGTCGCGGGGTCTATCTCGGCGACGATCTGCCCCTTCTTCACCGGGGAGTTGAAATCGGCATGGAGCTTCTTGATCATGCCCGAGACCTGGGTGCCGACGAGGACGGTGGTCACGGCGTTCAGGGTGCCCGTCGCCGTCACCGTTGATCTCAGGTTGCCCCTGACGACCGGCATCGTCTTGAATTTGGGTACGTTGTCCCTGCCCCTCGCGTAGATCGCGACGCCCGCACCGACCAGCGCGACTATCCCCAACGTAATCAGTATCTTCTTCATCATCTTATTCCTATGTCGTTCTGTATGGACGCCTGGGCGTTTTTGTAGGTCGCGAGGGCCTGCGTGTAAGCCACCTCGGCGTTGCCCTGGGTCACGACCGCATCTATCACATCGAGGGCTATTCCCACCCCTTCGCGGTACCTGCCGGTGGCGAGCTCGACGTTCTCCTTCGCCTGCCTCACCGCAACGGCGGACGTCGCGATGCTCTGCGCCGCCGTGCCGAGCGTCAGGTAGTCCTGGTGGACCTGGGTGAATATGGTAAGGCGGAGGCTGCGCTCGTTCGCGTCGGCCACCCCCAGGTTGGCCTGCGCCTGCTGCACCTGGTAGCGCGTAAGAAAGCCGTTGAAAATGGGGATGGAAAGGTTAAGCCCGGCGCTCCAGCCGCTCTGAAGGGGAAAATCCGTGCCCGTATAGTAGTAGTTTGCATTGGCGTTAAGCTGCGGCAGATAGCCCTCCCGGGCCAGCGTGACCGACTGGCGCGCCGCGAGCCTCTTCTTTACCAAGGACTGCAGGTCGGGCCTGCGGTCGTAGGCGGTGGCGAGCGCCTCTTCGGGGGAAAGCTCGAACTTTGTGTAGGCGAGCAGGTCTTCCAGGCGATACTCGGTTGCGTCGGGGACGGCCATGGCGCTGCTCAGGGTCAAACGGGTGAGCCGCACCTGGTTTTCCGCCTGGATGAGGGTCAACTGGGCATTGCTCAGGTTGACCTCGGCCTGGGTGACGTCGAATCTTGTCTTTGTCCCGATCTCGAACAAGCTGCGCGCCTGGTCGAGGTGCTCCTGGAGCTGTGTGGCGGCCTGCCTGGCCGTGTCCAGGTTGCGCTCGGCCTGGAGGGCGTTGTAATAAGCCTGTTTCACATTGAGGGCAACGGTATTCTCCGTCGTCGCCAGGTCATGGCGCGAGGACTGCGCGGTCAGGGTGTTGATCTTCACCTGACTCGACGTCCGCCCGAAGTCGTAGACCGTCTGGCTCAGGGTCATGCTGCCGGTGTAGAGGTCATAGGCGCTCACGCCCCCGCTCGCCGCGTTCGAACTCGAGGAGACTGCGGTTGCCCCCGTCGTGGTAGTGGCGACCGTGGCGCGGGCCCCCGATGAGGGAGGGGAGACGCGGGTAAAGACCATCGATGCGTTCACCTGCGGGTAATAGCTCGACCGTGCCTGACCGATGAGGGCCTCGTTGGCCTTTACCGTATACGTGCCGGCCGTGATGGTCGGCTGGTTCGTGAGGGCGATCTCGATCGCGTGGATAAGGGTGAGCACTTCCCCCGGGGCAATGGCCTGCGCCGAAACCATCGACGGCAGGAGCAGGAAGAGATGGAGCGCGGCC
>PLSJ01000454.1 GCA_003165115.1 Syntrophaceae bacterium
AGCTGAAAGAGAAGGTCGCCGCAAAGCAGGGCGTTGCCGAGAACGAAAAATACAGGCTCCTCTGGGGCGCCGGCCTACCGTCCTGGTTCGCCCTCGGAGATTTTCAGTACTTTAACAGCAAGGGCGCCGTATTCCCCGCGGAGACCACCTATCGCTGCGGCGACGCCGTCTACCGCCTCGACATCCCGAAGACGAGCGACCCCCTGGAGCATATCGCCTGGAGATGGATGCGGCCCTGGACCCACTGGTACGACAAGGCGCGGCAGCGCCCCGGCTCCATGCCGGAGGTGGAGCGCCTGATCGAGTATATCGAAGAATACAAGTGCGACGGCGTAGTCTTCCATTCCGCCTTCTCCTGCCGCTCCTGGCACGCGGGCATCATGCTCCAGGCCCAGATCCTCAAGAAGGTATACGGCGATATCCCGGTCTTCATCATGGAAGGCGACATCGTCGACATCAGCTCGTACAACGAGGCGGACACGAGGAACAGGATAGATGCATTTATAGAGACGGTGGAGGCATACAAAGCCCGCAAGGGATAGTCGGCCGGACGCTTTTCGCGCCTGACTTTGTCGCCTGGGGCGTGTTCGGGTCCGCAGNNCTGCGGACCCGAACACGCCCCAGGCTTTACCCCCCATTTATCGAAAATCGTCCGGCTGCAAAAGGACCTTACGTGGTTCGTCGGAGCATATACGTGCGTTTCGCCATGGCCCTTCTAAAGGAAGAGATGTGGAAGGTCTTCCTGCGGTGGTTGCCCGAAGGAACGTCTTTAGAGGGCGCCCTGGATAGCGTAAGGTCCGGCACGCTCGATCCGTACAGCGCCGTCGAGTGCCTGACGGAACAATTCGAGCTGTTTTGCTCAGCTAAGAAGGAAAAGAACGGCGAGCCAAAAAACGCCCCCCTATCGTAAGCCCCGTCAATCAAGCACCTGCATTTCTTGCCGAGTCCGGCAGGGCAGTATTTTCCTACAGTGGTATGTTCCCATGCCGTTTGGGAAGGACTGCGCTTTTCGATTTTGTTCTCAGGAAGCGTAAGGCGCGAATGAGGACCCGTCTCGTCTCGGCGGGATCGATAACATCCTCGGCATACAGATTGTTGGATGCATTGATGATCGGGTTTGCGTATTTCTCCTGGTATCTGCGCATCAGCTCGGCCCTGACCTGCGCCTTGTCCTCTGCTTTTTCTATTTCATCCCGGTAGAAAAGCTCGACGGACTGCTGCGCCCCCAGGACTCCTGCCTCGGCCGAAGGCCAGTAGAAGGTGAAGTCCCCTTTCATGCCCGGGGTAATGCCCATGCCCAGGTTCCCTCCTCCGTAGGACTTGCGAAGGACAACGCCTATTCGCGGTACCGTAGCCTCGCAGAAGGCATAAAGCACTTTCGCTCCGTGACGGATGATTCCCCTGTGCTCCTGCGCCGAGCCCNNGATGAGCACGACGAGGGGTATATTAAAGGCGTCGCAGAAATGAATGAAACGGGCCTCTTTGTCGGAGCTGTCCACGGTGAGACTCCCGGCTCGCACCATCGGCTGATTCGCGATGAACCCTACCGTCTCTCCTCCCATGCGTGAGAATCCGACTACAATCTCCCCGGCAAACTCCGGCTTCAGCTCGAAGAAGTCACCATCGTCAGCCAGGCGGGCGATCACTTTGCGGATGTCATATGCCCGGCTCGAAGACTCGGGGATAAGGTCTGCCAGACCTTCGTCGAGGCGGTCAGGGTCGTCACTCGTGTCCGTCGATGGAGGAAGCTCGTTACAGTTCTGGGGGAGAAAAGAGATGAGGTTCCTTACCCCGTCTAGACAATCATGCTCGCTCTTGAACCGCAGATCCGCGACGCCGGAGACTTTCGCGTGGACTTTCGCCCCGCCAAGGTCCTCGATTGTAATCTGCTCCCCGATGGCGGACTTGACCACCCGGGGTCCGGTGATGAACATATGGCTGATGCCGTCGACCATGAAAATGAAATCGGTAAGTGCCGGAGAGTAGACCGCGACACCCGCGCAACTTCCCAGGATCACGGATATCTGCGGTATGAAGCCCGAAGCTTGAGTGTTGGGGTAGAATACCGAAGCCTCGTGTTTATCGCTGTTCGGCACCACCCCGGCATTCCCGCCGTCATCGGGTCTTTCTACCCTCGCGCCGGGTGAATCGAAGATCCCGATAAGGGGAATCCGCATTTCGATGGCCCGCTCTATGGTACGGTGCATCTTGAACCCGTGCCAATGGCTCATAGAGCCGCCTGCCACTGTCGCGTCCTGTGAAAAAACGCAGACGGGTCTCCCGTGTATCGTTGCTGCGCCCGTCACTATCCCTTCCCCGGGAAGCCCGCGTGTTTGCCCGAGCAGCATGTTCCACTCCTGTAAGCTCCCAGGGTCGAGCAGGAGATCGAGCCTCTCCCTGGCAGTCAACTTTCCCGCTTTATGCTGCCGGTCGATCCTCTCCTGGCCTCCGCCAAGAAGGGCCTGTTTTCTTGCTTCCTTGAGGCTTTGCAACCTTTCTCTCATATGCGGCTCCTTGGTACTTACTTGATGAGCGCAAACCATGCCCATTCATTCCTTTTGCGTCTCTTCCTTGAAAAAGACACTGAAGAACCTGTGCCTCTCGCTCAGGGCCCGCACGGAATGGGCATATCGCGCGTCATAGAAGACGGCGTCTCCCTCCTTGAGCGGATACCCTACCCCGTCATGCTCCAGAATGGCCTCCCCCTCGATTACGTAGACAAGGGAATGACCGTTCTCCACGTGAGAGTCCACGATGCTGCCCTTGACGGCCTCGCCCATGTTTACAAGAACATTCTTTCCCGTCAAACCCGGGTAGCTGATAACCCGCAGCTTCATATTGGAAGATTCTACAATCGGCACGTCTTGTTCCCGCACGACGACAATCTTAAACTCCTTGTTCTGTACGAAATACTCAATAGGCTGTCTTAAATGGGACGCTATCTCAGCGAGGACCGATACGGACGGACTCGTTTTCCCCGTCTCGATTCTCTGCAGCGTCATTGTGCTGATGCCGACTCTTTCCGCCAGCTTCTTGAGGGACAGGCGAAGAGTCTTGCGCTCATTCCTTATTTTAAGGCCGACATTCAACATGATTGCACCTCGCTATCCGCCCATTTTTCATAAAGTATACGCGGAATTGTTGTATGAGTCACGCAAAAGGCCATGAGCGCCGCGCCTCTCCGTGACGCCGAAAGGCAGTGCGGAACGGCGCGGGTTTACTTTCTGTCGCGCCTCCGGGCCCATGGCCGAGATTCACGTCGAGCCTCTTCATCTCCCCTCTTCCAGTTCCTTCAGATACTCCTCCCTCAGTTTCTTTCTGATAATCTTCTGAGAGGCATTCATCGGCAATTCCTTCATGAACCTGATCACCTTCGGGATCTTATAACGCGCCATCTTTCCTTCGCAAAAAGAGATTGCCTCGTCTTCGGTCATNNCCCATTTTTTGTCGGGAATGCCGCACACGCCCGCATTGAGGACCTTCCTGTTTTCCAGATATACCTTCTCTATTTCGGCCGGGTATACGTTTTCCCCACCACTGATAAACATGTCTTTCTTGCGATCGACAATATACATGAAACCCTCTTCGTCGACGGTGGCAAGATCACCTGTGTGCAGCCAACCGTCCACCATCGTCTCTTCCGTAAGGTCGGGCTTTCCCCAGTAGCCGTTCATGGTAATGTAGCCTGAGACGACGATCTCACCTATCTGGGAAGGCTTCACCACTTGACCCTTNNCGACCCGGACATCGCCGTGAAAGACGGACTTCCCGACCGAGCCCCGCTTCCTGACAGCATCCCTCGCATCGAGCCAGGTAAGCGTCGAAGTCTCCGTCTGCCCGTAACATTGGCATATGATGAGTCCTTTCTTCTCGTACTCTTCGAGCAGGGCCGGAGAAACCCGCTCCCCTCCCGTATAGCAGACTCTTAAAGAACTGAGATTGTATTTCTCAATATCACATTGCTCAAGAATGAACCTGAGCACCGTGGCCGCCACTTCGAGGACGGTCACCCTGTACTTCTCAATGGTTCTCAGGATATCCTCGGGACTGAACCGTCCCTTCATGACGACCGTTCCACCCTTATAGATCATGGGACGTCCACGAATATCATGCCTCTGACCCATGCGGTAATAGGGAACGCGAATCCTATGACCATACCGGCCCCGAAGGCCACTATTTCGTAAGTACCGGCGATGGGTCTGCCGAAGGCTCGCATAATGACATCGGCCGTCGTGAGGACCACCATGAAGACCAGGATGACCCCGGCCACGGCCTCCATCACCCTGGTTATCCCGTATACACCCTTCTGAAATGCTTTTATCACGGCCTCCTTCTCCTGCCTTCTTCGCCGGCATAGACGATCGCATGCAAAGCGCATCATACCTTCGGGCACACGTGGTCGTCCCGTTATGCTTATCTATGCATGGACCTCGTCAGGGGCCCGGCAAGCTAAGAGCGTTCTTTTCGTTCCCCTTCGGTGCGTTAAGACTAAAATAGGTTGTGGAATCTTGTCAAGAAAAATATCTCTTAATGATACAACAATATCAATTAATGAGAATTTGGCGACTTATCCCCCGTTACGCCCGGTTCCGCTGCAACTCTTTGCGATTGCGCAGAAGGCATACGGGGGCGGCGCAACGTCAGCCAGCCACTCTTGCCGCAATCAAACTCCCCATCTCCGCCGTGCCCACGCGCTTATTTCCACCACCCATGATGTCGCCGGTCCTGTAGCCCTCCCGGAGCACCAGGTCCACGCCGTCTTCTATCGATGTTGCTTCATCCGTCAGAGCGAAGGAATAGCGCAACATCATGGCCGTACTGAGCGCCGTCGCGATAGGATTGGCTATGTTCAGCCCTGCAAGGCCGGGAGCGCTTCCATGGATCGGCTCGTAAAGGCCGAACAGCTTATTGCCCGAGCCGGGTATCCCGGCCAGGCTGGCAGACGGCATCATGCCAAGGGAACCGGCGAGAACCGATGCCTCGTCGCTCAGGATATCGCCGAACAGGCTCTCGGTCACGACCACGTCGAACTCTTTGGGGCTGAGGATAAGACGCATCGCGAAAGAATCGGCAAGACTGTGCTCAAGCTCTACGTCGGGATATTCCGATGAGACCTCCACCGCGATTTCACGCCAAAGATCGGAAGTGCGAAGAATCTGGAATTTATCCACGGACGTCAACCTCTTCCGGCGGCCCCTGGCCAATTCAAATCCGACTCTTACTATCCGCCTTATCTCCTCTTCGGAGTACGCCATCGTGTCAATGGCCCTTCTCCCCCAGGGTGTTCGCAAAAGCTGCTTTGGTTGACCGAAGTAGATGCCTCCCGTGAGTTCCCTGACAATGACGAGATCGACCCCTTCGACCATATCCGGTTTGAGATTCGTCGAGTCCAGGAGTGACGAGAAGACTCTGACGGGCCTTACATTGGCAAAAAGTCCGAGTTCTTTTCGAAGCCTGATGAGACCGTATCCTCGTTCCGGTCCCACCCCTAGGCCCGGCTTCTCCCATCTCGGAGATCCCACGGCCCCTAACAGAACTGCGTCGCTGAGACGGCAGATCTCGATCGTTTCCTCGGGCAGGGCCTTTCCCGTTCGTTCGAAGACCCCTGCCCCAATCTGCCCTTCCCTGAACGTAAAGGCATGGTGAAACCTTCGTCCGACGGCTCCGAGAATTTTTACTCCCTCTGCCGTGACCTCCGGGCCCACGCCATCGCCTTGCAGCACTGCAACTGAAAATTCCGTTTACGCGTCTCCTACTTGGTCAATAAATTCCCTGATACACAATCTGCATATTGCTCACGCATGCGCCATGACGACCAGTTTCAGATCCGTAAATTCCAACCACACATGGACCCGTCCTTACCGATGCCGTACCCGGCGGCAAACCCACTGATTCGAGTATTTCGACGAACTTGATGCCCAGCGGCTTTCCATGCCTTTCCTCCCTGTTTGATTGTAGTTCCCTGGCGGTGTCTCCAATTCGACCCCCTTTTGACAATCTCACCGGCTCTGACGTCGTGTGCATGTAAAGGAAACCTGCGCAGATACGAGCGTAGCAAAATGACCCAATCAATGTCAAGCTCAAAATAACATGTATGAATATGTTTTAGAACACTGTTATTATTAAATGATATTTTATCTGAATTATCCTGTCCGAACATGAAGACCTCGAACATATATCATTAAAAGATGTTCTATGTAAGGTATCGAAGTTTTGATAGTCTTTCATGAACCGCCGTATGCCGAACGGCACGTACCGTGGTGTGCGAGGCCGGGGCCATGAGGCCCCGGCCTACTCGATTTTATCCTTTCAATTGCTCAGGGAATCAATAAATCTTTATGCCGAACATGTCCCATTAAACAATGCTTACCGACCCATGCCCCGTTCTGTTTCCCGAGAGAGTTCACCGGATTTCCGCACTGTACCCCGGCCGGCGTTCAGGGCATGCGCTCCTTTTGGCGTTCTCAGCATTTGGTTCCTGCAACAGGGATGCTCTGCGCTATGCACGTCATTGCTTCGATGGCTCTTTCGATATCTTCCTTCTTGCTATACACACCGAGACTAAAACGAATCGCTCCCTTCGCTCCGGTCCCTAGGTGTTCGTGCACCAGGGGGGCGCAGTGCAATCCTGCTCGAACCGCAATATCGAAATCACCGTCCAGAACAGCGGCCACGTCGTCGGCGGCGCGCCCTCGTACGTTGCAACATAACAAGGGCAGATGCTCGTTGAGGTTCTCCGCGCAGTATACTTCAACACGATCCAACGCCCTTAAGCCGTTCCTCAGTCTTACATAAAGAGATCTTTCCTGCTCGCCCCGGCCTTCCTCGTTGAGCCTTTTGATGTAACTTAACGTCTCTCGAAGCGCCAGTATTCCAAAAAGATTTATCGTGGAAGCGCCAGTATTCCAAAAAGATTTATCGTGNNCAGTATTCCAAAAAGATTTATCGTGCCCGCTTCCAGGCGATAGGGATACTCGGTCGTATGCAAAGGATTGGCTGAATCGACTCCGGTGCCGCCGAACCGCGTAGGAGCGATCTCGACCTGGGGATTGATCATCAACCCCCCGATGCCTGTCGGTCCCAGGAGGCCCTTATGACCCGTAAAAGCCAGGCCGGCGACGTTCC
Source organism: Syntrophaceae bacterium (assembly GCA_003165115.1). Classification (GTDB taxonomy): domain Bacteria; phylum Desulfobacterota; class Syntrophorhabdia; order Syntrophorhabdales; family WCHB1-27; genus BOG-1155. The sequence continues at coordinate 7,126 of PLSJ01000454.1, forward strand.
ATTTACTGGTCTCGATAGGAATCACGCCCGCGCTCTGCGACACATCGAGGAAAAAGGGTATCCCCTTGTCCCGGCACACTTCCCCGATAGCAGCCACGGGCTGGACGGTCCCGAGGACATTAGAAGCGTGATTGACCATGACAAGCCGGGTCTCCGGACGGATCGCCGCGGCAATATCATTGG
>PLSJ01000146.1 GCA_003165115.1 Syntrophaceae bacterium
CCTTGCCCTTCTGGTTGATGATGGTGTCGATGACGATGGCCGATTTTCCCGTGCCCCGGTCCCCGATGATCAGCTCCCTCTGCCCTCTTCCGATGGGGATCATGGCGTCTATGGCCTTTATGCCCGTCTGCAAAGGCTCTTTCACGGGCTGCCTCACCACGACGCCCGGCGCCCTTTGCTCGACGTTCCTGTACTCCGTTGCCGTAATGGGACCTTTGCCGTCGAGGGGGTTCCCCAGGGCGTCCACTACCCGTCCCACCAGACCCTCGCCGACCGGCACCTGGGCGATCCTGTTGGTCCTCTTGACTATGTCACCTTCTTTTATCTCCGTGTAGTCGCCGAAGATCACCGCCCCTATGTTATCTTCCTCCAGGTTCAGGACCATGCCCGTGATGTTCTGGGGAAACTCGATCAGCTCTCCGGACACGGCGTTTTCAAGGCCATAGATCCTCGCAATACCATCTCCGATCGAGATAACGGTACCCGTTTCCTGAAGGTCAATCTCCCTCTCGAAGCCCGATATCTTCTGTTCTATGATCCTGCTTATCTCGTCTGCCTTGACTGCCATCGTCTACTCCTTCATCATGCTTTCATTCAATAATTCAAGCTGCCTCTTGACGCTGCCGTCGATCCTCATCCCCCCCACGATCACCTTCAGCCCGCCGATAAGCTCCTTGTCTTCTTCCACATGGAGCTCCACCTTCTTGCTGAGCCTCTCTCCCAGCGCCGCTTCGATCCGGGCCTTTGTGTCATCCGGCAGGGGATAGGCCGAATACATGGTGCCCCTGATCCTTCCTTCTTTATCGTCAACCAGCTGCCCGTAGGCATCATGTATGGCGGAAAGATAGGTCATTTTATTCTTTTCGAGAAGCAGGCCCAGCAGGGCGGCAACCGGCGGCGACGCGTCGAGGGCGCTCATGAACGCCGAAAGCATCTCTTTTCTCTTTTCCATCTCGAAAAGGGGAAGCGCCAGAGCCCGTCGGATCTTCGGCTTCTCATTCACTATATCCAGAATCTCCTTCATCTGCCGCAGGTAATCCGTATATTTTCCATCCTTGACGCCCGCGGCGAACAGGCCTTTCGCATAGCTCCTTGCGATCGACAGCCGTATCACGTGATGCTCCTTACTTTTTGGATAAACTCTCCGACCATGCGGTCATGGTCCTCTTTCCGGAACGTTTCCCGCACCTTTAGCTCCGCGGCGGCGATCGTCCGTCCCGCGATCTCGGCCCGGACTTTCGCCATGGCTTCTTTCATCTCCTGTTCGTACGCGAGGCGCGCCTGTTCGCTTATACGGGATGCCAACCCGCGGGCATCGTCCAGGATCTTCTTTTTCTCTCCTTCCATCGCAGCAAGCGCCGAGGCCCGAAAAGCCTCGATCTCGCCTTCCAGCCCCGAGAGCTTCTCTTCATACGCTTTTTTGGCCCCTTCGGCCTCCTTCAGCAGCCGGTCCGCTTCCTCTATCTTTTCCTTTACCGTGTCATGCCTTTTCAGCAGGTACTCTTTTAACGGCTTCTTCAGGAAATAAACCAGGACACCCACGAGGATCGCGAAATTGATGAACTGAAAAAGTAACTGGAGCCACAGGGGCAGGTCCTTGCCAAGTCCCATCACGTACCTCTTTTCTCGATCTTTTCCGCGATCTCTACGGCAAGCCGGTCGGATTCGCCAAGAAGCGCGTCCAGGGTCTTTCCGGTTTCCCTCTTTACGGTCTCCTTCACCTTAGCCAGCTCCGCGGCAAGCTCTCGTCTCGCTTCCTCGACAACCTTCATGGAAGCGGCATGCGCCTCTTTGAGCACCGCTTCGCTCTGCTCCATTATGGTCGCCTTCCTTTCCTTCAGGTTCTCCTCATAGCTCTTTGTGAGGACCTCTGCTTCCTGCCTGTTATCTTCCGCTTTACCGACGAGAGACTCGATTGCCGTGCGACGCCTCGAAAGACTGCCCAGTATCGGCTTGAACAGGAGCACGTTAAGGAGGATAAGGAGGATAAGGATTTGAAAGAACTGAATAAAAAGTGTGTGGTTGAATTCAATCATCTTTTATCCCTTCGGTCGTGCCACTTGTGATAAAAAACACATTGGGTGTGACGAATCCTTTCATACCATAAAAAGCGACAGACTTTCAATAAAATTTATTTCTCAGGCCACAGGGCGAGGGCGTTAAGGAGTCGTTCAAGATCTTCCCTGGAATAGAACTCGATCGTCACCTTGCCCTTATTCTTCCTGAAGGTCACCTGCACCTTTGTCTTCAGTGTTTCCCGGAGCATCTCCTCCACGTGGGAGAAGGGTGAGGAATGAGGCGTCCTCGCGGTTTTCCTTACCCGCTCCAGCTCTCTCACCGAGAGGCCCTCGTCAAGCACCCTTTTCACGTATTTCTTCTGTTCCTGCTCACTCTTTAGGGTGATAAGCACCCTGCCATGTCCCTGGGTGAGCCTGCCCGCCGTCATTAAATCCTTTATCCAGGGCGGGAGCTTGAGCAGCCGTATATAATTTGAAATGGAGCTTCTCTCGATGCCCATCTTTTTCGCGAGTTCTTCATGGGTATAGCCGAAGCTTTCTACGAAGCGTTGGTACACCGTCGCTATCTCGACCGGGTTCAGGTCCTCCCTTTGCAGGTTCTCGATCATCGCAAGCTCAAGGGCTTCACGGTCGTCGGCGTCCCTGATGATCGCGGGCACCTCTTTCAGTCCGGCCATTTTCGCCGCACGGAAGCGACGCTCGCCCGCAATAATCTCGTAGACGCCCTCTTTCCTGCGAATGATAATTGGCTGGAGCAGCCCTTTTTCCTCGATGGATGAGGCGAGCTCGGCAAGCGATTCCTGCCGCATCTCGATCCTGGGCTGAGTGGGGTTCAGCACTATCTGCTGCACGGGGATGAGATGGACTCCCCCTTCGTCCACGTCTTTCAGGATCGCGGAAAGTCCTCTCCCGAGCGGGTCCTTTTTATGCATCACACTCCCAATACATCACGTCAGGATATCGATCCGCGTGACCTTAAGTCACATGGATATCTCTGCCGCCAGATCGAGGTAGCTCTCCGCGCCTTTCGAGGCGGCGTCGTAAAGGATCACGGGTTTCCCGTAGCTGGGCGCTTCGCTCAGCCGGACGTTCCTCGGGATAACCGTCTGAAACACCTTGCTGCCCAAATGCCTCCGTGCCTCCTCCATGACGCGGAAGGAGAGGTTGTTCCGCCTGTCGAACATGGTGAGGAGCACGCCGAGGATCTCCAGGTCGGGATTGAGCTTCTTCTTGATGACGGAGATCGTCTTCAGGAGAAAAACAAGTCCCTCCAGTGCGTAGTACTCACACTGGAGGGGAATGATGACGAAGTCGGAGGCCGCCAGCGCGTTGACCGTGAGGAGGCCCAGGGAGGGCGGACAGTCTATGATGGTGTAGGGATAACGTTCTCTTACCCCTGAAAGCAGCCTTTTCACGACCAGCTCCCGCTCCTCCATTTCGAGAAGTTCGATCTCCGCGCCGATCAGGTCCGGGTGGCCGGGGGCCAGGTCAAGCATGGGCACTTCCGTCCGGGTGATTACCTGTTCTATCGTCGCCTCGCCGATAATGACACGGTAGAGGTGTTTCTTCAGTTTTCCGTAAGAAATGCCGACGCCGCTCGTTGCGTTGCACTGGGGGTCCAAATCCACGAGGAGCGTCCGGTGCTCCGCGACGGCGACCGAAGCCGCGAGGTTGATTGCTGTCGTCGTTTTTCCCACGCCGCCTTTCTGATTTGCAATCGCGATGATCTTTCCCATAGACGAGATACATTAGCATAAAACAATCCGTCTATGGAACCTTTTTGTAAACGAAGAGCTGGTATGCCTTATCGCTCCGGGGTAAACGGTAGGACTCTGCCTTTTCCAGCAGAAAGCCGGGATGAAGGGATGCCTTTTCTCCCTTCCCTTTGACCAGCAAGGCCGATCCTCCTTCCCTTAAATGCCTGCCTCCTTTGAGGAGCACCGCGGATGCCGGTCCGAACGCCTTCGCGACGAGTGCGTCGGCGCCGAGAGGCGGTATGTCTTCCACGCGGCCGTGGACGATCTCCAGTCGCGCAAGACCCAAAAGCCGCTTCATGTGCCTCTGGAACAGGACCTTTTTCAGGGCCTTATCGAGCGAGAAGATCTGTTTGTCCGGATTCAGTATGGCAAGGGGGATCGAGACGACCCCCGCGCCCGAGCCGAGGTCAAGGACGGAATCGAAGCCCGCGACCCGCGTATGGAGGAAGAACGCGTCGTAGACGAGGTCGCCTACGATTTGTCCGCCTTCTTTGAGGCCGACGAGGTTCATGGTCCGGTTCCATCGCCCAAGCTCCTCCACAAAGGACAAGAGGCGCCGGGCCGTTGTCGCGTCGCACCCGATGCCGAAGAAGGCAAGTCCTTCCCCCATCAGGCCCTCCAGTCTCTCCATGATGACCGCTTTCCTCCGTGCCCTAAGCCGCGCACGGGCTGCTTATGGCTCACACGTGATATGTCCCCTTATCAGGCCGGTCCATCGGCGCGCCGGCTTCCGGTGCGCCGCATTAAAATTAGCATAAATTTTTCGTTTCTGTTATAGTAAATGATGCAAAAAAGACTTTTGATTCTCGCCATTATCCTCTTCGCCTTCGTGAGCTGCAGCGCCAGGAAGGCCGAGGTAAAAAAGGTGGACAACCCCGGCAACCTCTACGTCGAGGGCGTCGCTTTCATGAAGAAGAAGCAGTATGACAAGGCCGTCGCCAGCTTCAGCAAGGTCCGCGAAAACTTTCCCTTCGATCCCATCGCCCTGGTAGCGCAAATCAAGCAGGCGGACGCCCATTTCGAGAAAAAGGCATATACCCTGGCCGCAGCCATTTACGAAGACTTCGTCAACAGCTACCCTGAAGACGAGAATGCGGCTTACGCCCTGAGGCGTCTCGCGGAATGCTACGAAAAGCTCTCTCCCACCGTCGAGCGCGATCAGGCGAATACGTTCAAGGCGATCGAGCGCTTCACCTTTCTCAAGAATCGTTATCCCCAAAGTCCTTACGCCAAGGACGCCGACGCGCATATTTTGAGCCTCACCAGGAAGCTGGCGCAACGCGAACTCTATGTGGGGGAGTTTTACTACAAATGGGCGAAGTATAACGCCTCGATCTTCCGCCTCGACTACTTCCTCGAGAAATATCCCGACGCCCTGGGCAGAGACAAGGCGCTCTACTACCTGGCGCAGGACTACAAGGAGCTGCACAACACGGAAAAGGCCCAGGCCTATCTTGACAGGCTCAGGAAGGAATATCCGAAGAGCATGTATGCCGGGGGAAAAATAAAGAGAGAAAGAAAGGGCCTGCGCCTTACGGCGGCGGGCGCCGCGACAACCGGAAACGCGCCGGGAGCAGGCCCGCAGACGCCGCCGGCTGCCGATTTTTCGTACACCGAGAAGCAGGCGAGGGATATCGATCTGAGACCGCTCCAGCCGCCTGCCCCGGAGGGGGATAGCCAGGGGAAAACCACAGACGCCGGCGGCAGCGGAAGGATACCTGCGGCTGCCGGGACAGTGACCGCCAAGGGTGCGGCCCCGGTCGCGTCGGGTGAAAAGGCCGATGCCGCGACAGGTGGCGGAGAGGCGGGCCAGGCAAAAAAAGCGGAAGGAAAAAAAGACTCTCTCGGATTCTTTACCGAGAAAAAGCCGGTTGACGTCGTTGCAGACAACATGGAAGGACTCGAGAAAGGAAAGATCGTCGTTTTCAAGGGCAACGTCATCGCCAAGCAGGTTGACCTTTACCTTTTTTCGGACATGCTCACCGCCTACATGAACGAAGAAACGAACGAGATCGAGAGGGCCAAGGCCGAGGGAAACGTGAAGATCGTCAAGCTCGACAGAACGGCGACGTGCAAAGAGGCGTTCTTCTACAATGATAGGGGTGAGATCATACTGAAAGGGGACGTGGTCGTTTTCTCAGCCAAAGACAAGGTCTCGGGAGATGTCGTCACTTACTACGTCAACGAGGACCGCGTCTACGTGCAGGGCGAAAAGGACAAAAGGGCAAAGGCGATCATCTCCCCCAAGTAAAGCCCCCTCACACCGGACCGGTTCTTCTTATTTTCGCGCCCCCCCCATATGTGAGAGAGGATCGATAAGGGCCGGAAAAGCTCGTCTTCCCGGCCCATGCATTTTTAGCCCAGCACCTTTTTGATCAGGCCGTCCACCGTGCCCTTGGGCACCGCTCCGACGATGCGGTCGACAATCTCGCCCTTATTGAAAAGGATGAGCGTCGGGATCCCTCTTACACCGAACGTCGAGGGCGTGACCGGGTTGGAATCGACGTTGAGCTTCATTACCTTGACCTTGCCTTCGTACTCATCGGCGATATTATCCAGGATGGGCCCCATCGTTTGACACGGACCGCACCAGGTAGCCCAGAAGTCTACCAAAACGGGAAGGCCCGACTCTACGACTTCTTTCGGAAAATCACTATCGTTCAAAGGTAAAGCCTTGCTCATGGTGGATCCTCCTTTCGTCCAGGTCAGCGTTGAGAATGGCGCCGCCATTCCTTCGTGATCATCGTCATGTGAAACGGCCTCTCCGCCCCGGGAACGTCGGGACCGGCGGCCTCGAAGGCTGCGGCGCCACTTCCTTGCTCCCGCAATGAACGCACTCGGGTACTTTTTCTTCGGCCTTTACCAGAAAAGGTCTGCCGCATCTCCTGCACTCGTACTTCTCGCCTGTCATTTTTTGCTCTTCTCCCTCTATGGTGAAACATATCTTTTTGTCTGATTATTATAAAGCGTCCGGAGACCGTTTACAACGGGGGTCTAAAAGACGGCCATGGACGAAACCTTCTCATCGGCCAGGCCGAACCACGTTAAGGAAGAGCGTGGGTCCCGAAGATGGGGCGAAATAAGCGAACCCGCCACAAGGTGGCGCCGGGGTGTGAATTCTCCCCGGTCCACCCGTTGCTTTAAAAGAGAAAGTATCCCTTTTCTTTACTGTTGACCATACCGATATAGACGTCCTCATCGGACAACTCATTACTGCCCATTTCTTTATTCACCTGGCTGCTCCCGCAGCTCGGACAGAAAATGTTTTTCCTGTTCATGGGAAGAAATAAACATCCACACAGGTCGCATACGTATTCTTCAGGTATCATCACGAGCTGCCCTCCCTTTTTTCGGCACATCGATGGTTCGCGCAGAAGCCCTCATTTACCGGTACGACCGCTTCCGTGGTGACAATAATCGCCCTGACAGGGGCAGGAATCCTTGTCTGAATCGATGTGCCGACTACCTTTGAAGCAGTGAAACTTTGTATCCACTCTACCCTTTTGAATCCCCTACATGTTATGCCTTCGGGCCATCGTTGTCAATAGACGGATTTTGCCCTTCTATTCAAAGAATTCGGAGAGGATCATCGCGAAATTCTTATCGATCGCCTTCCGTCCCTTCAGCATCTCCCCGTGGCCGGGTATCAGGTATTCGATGTCGAGCCTGGACAGCTTTTTGATGCTCGCCGCCAACCGGTCCGGGTCTCCGCCCGGCAGGTCCGTCCTGCCCACCCCGAGGGTGAAGACGGTATCACCCGATATGAGGACTTTTTCCTTCGGCTCGTACAGGCAGATGGAGCCGGGCGAGTGGCCCGGTGTCGCTATTACCAGGAAGGTCTTTTCGCCGATGACGAGAGGGCCTTCGTTCAAGAGCAGCCTGAATGGCCGGCCGGGCACGTGTGCGCCAGCGGCGAGGAAAAGCTCCTTGCCTTCCTGGCGCATATAGACATATTCGTCCTTGGCTATGCCCCGGAGCACGTCTTCCTCGAAGAGCTCCGTCGCCTCTATGTGGTCCGGATGACCGTGGGTAAAAAGGATGAGCTTCGGGCGCCCCACATCCACCCCATCGCGCGCCGCAGCCGCCGTCACATTGCCGAAGAGGCGGGCGTGGCCCGGGTCGATGAGGGTGGGCACGGGACCGTCGATAAAAACGGTGTTTGCGTTATTCTCCTGCATGGAAAGCCAGGGGTAGAAATAAAGGTCCTTGAGAATCCTCATGAGTCCTCCTTCCGGTCCGGTAGCCTTCGGGATTGACGTCCGTCTCCCCGATGGCGCTTTGCCGCATCGGGGGCGTTTGGTCAGGAGGAACGTTCTTCGAGGAACTGCATTCCCCCATTCGCGCCTGGGCCCGGCAGGTGTTCCACCGGCTCCGAGAGGAGGAACGTTCCGGAAGTGATCCATTCCTTGAGTATCGTGGCGATCTCTCTCGCTTTTGAATAGCTGGAGAGGGGGAAAGCGGATATCTCCTTTCCGTTCACGGTTACCGTACCCGTTTTCAGCTGCGCGTAGCTCACCTCGGCGAGACTCCGGGGCACCCGGTTCGGATAGTCGTTCCCATAGTCCACTACCTGGGCGTACAGCTCTTCGTCGCTCCTGGAGGTAAAATATGCCATCTCTTCATCCAGCACCGGGATCGGGATGCCTACGCCGACAAACATCGTGGCGCCATAGCCGACAAAGCTCGCCCCTTTAAGGAACCGCGGGTCCATCAGCTTGGCGTTGCCCGTCGTCGCGATGGTCCCTGCCCCCGCCTTGACCAGGCCCTCCGGTGTCCGGGGCGCGTCGGGGTTGTGCTGCGTCCCCCTGCCGGCCACGTAGCCGACGCCGCCGCCGAGAAAGATCCGCGTGCCCAGCCCTATCGTCCTGTACAGGGGGTCCTTCAGGAGCGGAGAGAGCTGCCCCGCGCTGCAATAGTTTGCGTTTCCTATGTGGGGTTTGAGGAGCCCCATGTAGGTGTGGATAACCCGGTCGGTCACGTTCACCGCCACATTATAATTCTGGTACGAGTTTCTCGGGTTGTAGAGATAGGCCTCGTTGACCGTCTCCCTGCTGATATAGGTCTCGATCTTCTTTCTCGGATAGCAATCCGTGCCGTAGGCGCTTGCCACGAGCTTTATATGCTTTCCCGCCACGAATTCCTCGATAACGTGGCCCCCTCCATAGCGGAATTCTCCGGGATACACCTTGTTCCGGGGATCGTCGTCGGGCATGGCGGTGGCGCCGATATAAATGTCAACGGCCGCGATCCCGCAGTAGCAGGGCACGTCGTTGAGAGAGCAGGTGCCTCCCCCTATCTTGATCCGGGGTTTCGAGTGGCCGACGTTCACAAACATCCCGCTCGAACACATGGGGCCGAAGGTGCCGGTGGTCACCACGTCGACCTCGCGGGCCGCGACCTTCGTGCCCTTCCGGGCGACAAGTCCCACCATCTCTTCGGCCGTGACAACGACGACCTTGCCTTCCCTGATTCGCGCGTTTATCTCCTGGACCGTCTTCAATTCGCTTTACCTCCGAAAAACTTCTTCAGGCGCCGCCCTTTTTAAGGGATGTTTACGTTGAACCTTATCTCCGCCTCCGACCTTCTTCCGTAAATCGGCTTCGTCTCGCTCCGGCGGCCAAGGGCCTGCGCGGCTATTCCCGCACGTAAGAGCGCTTCTCCGGAGACCCTCTGAAATTCACCTTCGATCACCCGCACACCGGCGATACCCCCGAGTGCGGGTTTGCTCATGCCCACCCCCGTTCCGAAACAAAGGCAGGGGGCGGGAATCGATTCTGCGACCTTGTCCGGTTTGAGCGCATGAATCCCGTCGACACGAACGACTGCGCCGTTCGTGACCCGGTAAAGGGCAAAAAACACCTCTCCCTTTTTCGCGTCGATCAGCGGGCAGAGATAATGACCTTCCATGAAGGCGAAGGGCAAAGCGAGGACATCAGGGGTAGGGATGCCGAAAAACGGGATGTTGAGACCCGCGGCAAGGCCCTTGCAGAAAGCCAGGGCCACCCTGACGCCGGTGAACGACCCCGGGCCGAGGGTCACGATGAGGGCGGATAAGTCCCTGACCGCGCACCCATGGTCCGCGAGCAACTGGGCGACCCTGACCGGCAGCACTTCAGAGGAATGGCGCTCCATTCTCATGTGGCGCTCCTCCACGAGCCGGTCTTCGGTGCCGAGGGCAATGTTGAGAAAATCCATGGAATTGTCCAGGCCGAGGAAAATCCTATCTGACATGAAAGAGCCTCATGATATCGTTGAAGGTCGCGAGCACCATGATGCACACGAGGATGCCGACGCCCACCTTTTGCGCGACCTCGACGGCCTTGACCGGGATCTTCCGGCGCACGATCATCTCGATAAAGGAAAAGAATATGTGGCCGCCGTCGAGGATCGGTATGGGAAGCAGGTTCACGATGCCCAGGTTGATGCTGATCAGTGCGAGGAAGAAAAGAAAACTGCTTTTCCCCGCCTTTGCCCGCTCACCCGCCTGCTGGAAGATCAATATGGGACCGCCCACGTTTTTTGCCGAGATGCTGCCCTTTACCAGCTTCACGATGCCCACGATCGTCAATTCCGTGAGGTTATAGGTATCCACAAAGGCCTTCGACGTCGCACCCGTGAAAGATTCCCTCCTGGTCTCGCTGGCAGGGGCAACCCCTATCAGCTTCATTTTGCCCACCGTTTCGCCGAATACGTTCTTTTCGTCGCGGAGCTTCGGCGCGATCCAGACGGCTATGCGCTTGCCCTGCCTGTCGATCTCGAACTTCAGGGGACGGAGGTCGGAGCCGCTGACGATCTTTTGCAGCTCGGTCCATTGATGGACCTCGCGACCGTTTATCCGCGTGACCACGTCGCCCGGCTTGAGCCCGGCGTCGGACGCGGGCTCTCCCGTCATTACCTGTCCTATTTCCGTCCTGGTCGAAGGGACCGGGTATCCCGTGAGGAAGATCGAAAAGAAGACAACCAGCGCCAGAAGAATATTGAAAAAGGGACCCGAAAAGGCGATCAGGATCCTTATCAGCGGAGGCTTGTTGGCGTAAGACCTCGAAGCCTCTGCCTCCGTCACGACGTCCTCCGTGGACTCACCGAGCATCTTNNGGAAACGGCGTACTCCGTTTCGCCTTTCTTGAAGCTGAGAAGCTTCTTGCCGAAGCCGAGCGAAAACGTGATGACGCGCACCCCCGAGAGGCGGGCGACAAGAAAATGGCCGAACTCATGGACGAATATGAGTATGCTCAGGACGATGATAAAATAGAGCAGGTTAAGCATTAATCCTCCTCAGGCTGTCTTCCAGATAATCTTCGGCCCACCTGTGTATCTCCCAAATCGTATCGAGGTCATGTATTTCTTTCACAAAAAGGTGCGCGCCGAGCGCTTCTTCGACCAGGCGGGGCACATCGGTGAAGCCGATCTTCCCCTCAAGAAAGGCGCACGACGCAACCTCGTTGGCCGTATTCAACGTCACGAGGGCGCTATCGCCCGCTTTCAGCGCCTCGTAAGCCAGTCTGAGCGCGGGAAACTTTTCGGTGTCGGGCGCATGAAACGTGAGCTTTCCGCACTCCACAAGGTCCACCTTCCCAAAGGGCGTGCTCTTGCGCCGGCCTCCGTTCAAGGCGAAGGCGATGGGAATCCGCATGTCCGGGCAGGCCAGGTACGCCAGCAGGGAGCCATCGACGAGCCGCACCATGCCATGGATGATGCTTTCCGGGTGGACCACGACCCCGATCTTTTCCGGGCCCATGCCAAAGAGCCAATGCGCCTCGATGACCTCGAGCCCCT
>PLSJ01000289.1 GCA_003165115.1 Syntrophaceae bacterium
TTGCGAAGGCTGCCCAGATCAAGGCCGCCTTCGAGCTGGGCAGGCGCCAGGACCTGGAGCCCGATGTGGGGCAGTACAGCATCAACGACCCGGCGCGTCTCGTAAAGGCCCTTCGAAAAGGTATCCAGGAGAAAGCGAAGGAGCATTTCAAGCTTGTCCTTCTCAACACGCGGAACAAGATTATCGGCATATCGACCATCTCCGTGGGGACCCTGAACGCGAGTCTCGTCCATCCCCGCGAGGTCTTCAAGGACGCGTGTGCGCACAACGCTTCGTCGATCATACTCGTCCACAACCACCCCTCCGACGACCCCGAGCCTTCGGACGACGACCTTGCCGTGACCCGCAGGCTCGTCGATGCAGGCAGGCTTATGGGGGTCGAGGTGCTCGACCACATCATTATCACCAGGCGCGGCTACACGAGCCTCAAAGAAAGGAACATGCTGTGATCCCGCCGAGAGAGCAGACCGGCCGCATGCTGCGCATGAACGTCGTCTGCAAGAGGAACAAGGAGGCCGCCCTGGCCGCCGCCCAGGGCATCATCGAAAGGTATGGTCCGTCTCTCGAGATCGGTCTCGACGAAGAGTGCGCTGGCCGGGTCGGCCACGGGAAGGCGTTCGAGCTGGAGCATGTGGCGGACGACACGGACCTCATCGTGGTGCTCGGCGGTGACGGCACCCTGCTCTCGGTTGCCCGGCAAGTGAGGGGGAGGGACGTGCCGATCCTTGCGGTAAACCTGGGGAGCCTCGGCTTCCTTACGGAGATAAGCCTCGAAGAGCTGCCTGAGATGCTGGCCCGTGTCTTCGCGGGTGAGTACCGTACCTCGAACCGGGCCATGCTCGACGTAATGGTGAGAAGAGAGGGAGAGGAGATTTTTGCCCTTTCTCTCCTCAACGACGCGGTGATCGCAAAGGATGCCCTGGCGCGCATTATCAATATCGAGACATACGTGGACAACGACTACCTGACGACCTTTCGCGGCGACGGTCTCATCGTTTCCACCCCTACCGGCTCCACGGGTTATTCCCTGGCCGCGGGGGGCCCGATCCTTTATCCTTCCCTGGATCAGATCGTCCTCACCCCCATCTGCCCGCACATGCTGACCAACCGTCCCATCATCCTCTCCCAGGAGGTGATAGTGCGGGCGAAACTCGTCTCCCCTGACGAGAAGGTAATACTGACCCTGGATGGCCAGGTGGGATTACCCCTCGACTACATGGACGAGGTGATGATGAGAAAGTCGGCATTTTCCGTGACGTTGATAAAATCGGAGACGAGGGGTTATTTCGAAGTCCTCCGGGATAAGCTGAAGTGGGGTGAGAGGTAGTATGCTCGCTTTCTTGCGGGTGAAAGGCTTTGCCATTATCGACGAGCTGGACGTGGAGTTCAAGCCGGGGTTCAACGTGATAACGGGCGAGACGGGCGCGGGGAAATCGATCATCATTAACGCCCTCGCGTCGCTGCTCAATGCGAGGGTGCCGGCCGATGTGGTCCGGGGGGCGGCGGAGCGCGCGGAGGTGGTCGGCCATTGCTTTCAGGACGGCGAGGAATATATCTTAAGAAGGACCATAGGCAGTCAGGGAAGGTCGCGGGCGTTCATCAACGACAACCCGGTCACGGTGAAGAGCCTGGAAGAACGGGGAGGCGCGCTCATCCACGTGTACGGCCAAAACGAGTCACAGCAGCTCCTCAGCAAGGAGAACTATGTCTCCATGGTCGACCGTTTTCTCCATCTGGACGGGGAGAGGCAGGCGCTCTCCGAGCGGGTGAAACGACTCGATGAGGTGAGGCGGCTCCTGGAGGCGAAGAAGTCGGCTGCCGCCGGTCGGGGCAAGGAGATAGACCTCCTTACGTACCAGCTTCAGGAGATCGAGAAGGAACGGATCGGGACAGGCGAGGAAGAGAGGGTCCGCGAGAGGCTGAAAGTGCTCAAGGACGCGGCGAGGATAAAGAGCAGCATCGAGGGGGTCGTGAGAGGGCTGTATGAAGACGAGCTATCGGCGCATGCGCTGGTCGCCGGCTCCTCGGCGCTCCTCAAGCCGTTTTCCGGCATCGCATGGGTAGACGCGCTCAGGAAGAGGATGGAAGGCATATCTTTTGACGTGGAAGACATAGTCAGGTCGATCAGGGAAGAAGAGAAGTCGCTCGATGACGAGCCCGGCGAGCTGGAAGGGCTGGGAGAGCGGCTGGCGACCATCGCCAGGCTCAAAGAGAAGTACGGCAAGACGTACGGCGGCATCGCGGAGTTCGAAGACTGGGCGCGGATGAGGCTCGAAGAGCTTCTCCATATGAAGACGGATGAAGAGGAGCTGGAGCGGGAGAAGGCATCCCTGGATGCCTCCGTCGGGGAGATGGCGGCATCGTTGTCCGCAGCGAGGAGGAATGGGACGAAAGAGATTGAGGAGCTGGTGGGGGGAGAGCTCGCGTTCCTTTCCATGAAGGGCGTTCAATTCAAGGTCGATATCACGGACAAGGGCTGGATCGGCGAAGACGGCGGGGACGAGGTGGAGTTTCTGCTCACGACGAACCCGGGAGAGCCTCTGAGGCCGCTGCGGAGGGTCGCCTCCGGGGGCGAGCTTTCGAGGATCATGCTCGCCGTCAAGAAGGTCACCGGCGGAGAAGAGGAGAAGACCTTCGTCTTCGACGAGATCGATGCGGGCATCGGGGGCAGGGTGGCCGAGGTGGTGGGCAGAAGGCTCGGGGAGCTTTCGGGGAAGCACCAGATCATCTGCATTACCCATCTCCCGCAGATAGCGGTCTACGCGGACCACCACTTCCTCGTAAAGAAATACCAGGAAGAGGCAACGACCCGGACCTCGATCAGGCAGCTCGCCGATCCCGAGAGGATCGAAGAGATCGCACGGATGCTCGGGGGCATCACGATTACGGAGAAGACACGGGGGCAGGCAGAGGAGATGCTGAAGAATGCTCAGGAAAGCACGCATTAGCGACGTCACGCTCATCCACCGGTTGATCAACTCGTGCGCCGAACGCGGTGAGATGCTTCCGCGGTCGCTGGCCGAGTTGTATGATAACATGCGCGACTATTTTGTGTACGAGCAGCCGGAAACGGGCGACGTCGGGGGCGCGTGCAGCCTGCATATATGCTGGGAAGACCTGGCCGAGATCAGGTCTCTCTGCGTGGTGGAGCACCTGCGGCGCCGGGGCGTGGGCGCGGACCTCGTGAGGGCGTGTATGGAAGAGGCGAAGAAGTTTACCATAGAGAAGCTGTTCGTTCTGACCTACCGGCGTGAATTCTTCAGGCGGTTCGGGTTCGAAGAGGTGGAGAAGACGAAGCTCCCCCAGAAGATCTGGACCGATTGCGTGAAATGCCCGAAATTTCCCCTCTGCGACGAAGTCGCGATGATCACCCGCCTGTCGTAATTTACCGCGACGGCAATAGGAGATTTGCCATGGATACCCAATTCTGGACGCAACGTCTGGGGACGATCTTTGAAGACTGGGAGATCTGCCTGGTGAGCGAGCGCGACAAGAAATATGAAGCCGCCGACGGCGAGGTCCTTACCATCGAGGTCAAAGAGGAGGAGGGCGTCTCGCTCCGCGCCATTAAAGACGGAAAGAGGTGCTTTTCCTACACCTTCGAAAAGGGGGAGAAGGCGGCCTCCAGCCTTATCGCGAATGTCACCGTGCTGATGCCTTTTCTCGATGCGGACCCCTGTTACGTGTTCCCGCCGGGGTCAGGTGAGTATCCCGGCCTCGACCTCTACGATGAGGCAGGCTTAAGGACGCCTGACAAGACGAAAATCGATGCGCTCCTGCAGATGGAATCGGCCATCCGCGCCCGTGACGGCCGGATCGCGCACACGAGGAATTGCGAGCTGCACGAATCCGACCTGCACGTCGGGATCATCAATTCGCGCGGGCTGAAGGCGGACGCGAAAAAGACCGTCTACACCCTGGGCGCGATGGCGGTTGCGCGGGACGGCGACGACGAGGTCTCCTGGTACGATTGGGCGTGGTCGTCCCGGTACGGGGATCTGGACGGGCTGAAATTAGGGAACCGGATAGCGGAAAAGGCGCTCTCCTGCCTCAAGGGGGAGGTCCTCGCGACGGGCGTCTACAACGGCCTTCTGACGCCTGCATGCGCGTGCCAGATACTGGAGATTCTTTCCCCCTCCTTCCTTTCCGAAAACCTGTACAAACATAAGACGTGGCTGAGAGACAAGGTCGGCACACGCTGTTTTTCCCCGCTTCTCACGGTCGTCGATTCGGGGTTGAGGGGGATCGATGCGTTCCCCTTTGACGGCGAGGGCGTTCCCTCTCGGGAGAACGTGCTGGTGAAAGAGGGTGTGCTCCAGGCATTCCTCTACGACACGTATTACGGAAATAGGATGGAGAAGTCGTCCACGGGCAACTCCGTGCGGCCTGGCATCAAAGAGCCGCCGAGGTGCGGACCGCGAGGGTTTTTTATCGACCGCGGTCAGGGGGCCGACCCTGAGGCGGGCGACGGCGGGATCGTGGTCGAGGAGCTGATGGGCACCCACATGGCAAACGCCATCACGGGCGATTTTTCACTCGGCGCCATCGGCCACTACTATTCGGGGGCCGCCCCGACTCCCTTCAAGGGCGTTATCCTCTCGGGAAACCTGTTCGACCTCCTGGACCGCGTAAAGGCAGTGGGAAGCGATCTCACGTTCTACGGCTCGTATGGCTCACCGACGCTCCTCGTGGAGGGTCTCAAGATAAGCGGAAAGTAAGGCGGGACGGGTTTTTATTAAAGGAAAAAGTTTGGCATCACTCTCATCGCTTTTCACCGTGATTAAATCCCGCATTTTTGCCTTTGCCACGATGGAGGACAGGTGTTTCTTCAATTTCTTGTCCCCTGCCCTCCAGAGCTTTCGCCTTGTGGATGGTTTTGTGCGCAACGTTTTCGTCCTGCTGACGGGATCGACCATCGCCATGATCATCCCGGTCGTTGCCGCCCCGCTTCTGACGCGCCTCTATAACCCTACGGACTACGGAGTGCTTGCGCTCTATGTCTCCATCGTCTCCATCGTCTCCGTACCCCTGACCGCGAATTATGACGCGGCCATTATGCTGCCGGAGAAAGACGAAGATGCGCTCAACCTCGCGGCGGTCTGCGTTGCCATCGCTTTTCTCCTGAGCGCGGCCCTTCTCTTCGTATCGTGGTGCTTTGCCGGCCAGCTTACCGCACTCCTCGGCAACACGCGCATCGCTCCATATCTGCCCCTGGCCCCGCTCATGGCGTTCATGATGGGTCTCCATGGGACGTTCATGTTCTGGGCAAACCGGAAAAGACAGTACCGGTCCCTCGCGGCCAACAAGATAATGGAATCGGTCGTGACCCCCGTCGCCTCGCTCATTTTGGGCTTTTATTCATGGGGCGCAACCGGGCTTATCGCCTCCCTGCTCGGCGGTAAAGCCGCGGCCGCCCTGATGCTGGGGCGAACGGCATGGCACGAGAAAAGGAAGAGCCACATATCTCTCAAAAGAAGAGTTATGTGCGAACAGGCGAGACGATATGGTGATTTCCCTTTATTCTCGGCGCCCACGTCGTTTCTCGACATGGTGGCCCTGCAGGTCCCCGTGTTCCTCCTGACAAAATTCTTCGGCCCTACCGTCGTCGGACTCTTCGCCTTGACCACGAGGGTACTCGGTTCGCCTTTGGCGCTGGTCAGCCAGTCTATCGCGCAGGTCTACTACCAATGGATCACCGAGGTGGGGCACAGAAAAGACGAGACGTCTTACGTACTCAAGCTCGCCAGGTATCTGGCGCTCATCGCGTCCGGTCCGGTGCTGCTGATTATGCTTTTCTCTCCGTCGATGTTCGCAATCATTTTTGGAGAACAATGGAGGATTGCAGGCGATTACGCCCGGCTCCTTGCCCTTCCTCTCGCCGTAAAGTTTGTTGTCTCTCCGCTGGCCGTGATTATGCCCGCGACCGGGAATATCAGGGTCGGGTCGGTGTGGAAAACGACCTATTTCGTGAGCACCCTGGCGACACTCTACATCGCGTCCCATTTCCAGGTAAGAACGTTCCTCTATGTCTATTGTATCCACGATTCGATCTTCTACGCATTCTACTTTTTTTTGATCGTGAAAGCGTCGGCCGGCCTGGGCTCGGTCCGGGACACCACAGTAAATGCTTCGGGGTCCCTGTAGCCTCTATGGGCCTTCAGGCACTAGTTCCCGCTAACTTTT
>PLSJ01000319.1 GCA_003165115.1 Syntrophaceae bacterium
AAAAGGTGCTTCACCTACGTCGACGACGGCATAGACGGTCTCATGAGGATCATCGAGAACAAGGACGACGTCTGCAACGGTGAGATATTCAACCTGGGAAACCCCAGGAACGAGGCGACGATCAGGGAACTCGCCCACAAGCTCCGGGACATCTTCACGGGCTACGACGGGAAGCGCCCGCAGGCGAAGACGTCCGAGATCGTGGAGGTCTCCTCCGGAGACTTCTACGGCAAGGGGGGGTATCAGGACATAGACCGCAGGGTACCTTCCATCAAGAAAGCCAGGGAGATCCTCGGGTGGGAGCCGAAAGTGGACCTCGACACGGCGCTCAGGAAGACCATAGAATACTATATCGACTCGAACACAAGCGTGTGATGGAAAAGGTCATAGGACTGGAAGTCCACGTCGATACCTTCGAGGGTATGAGGCGTGGCGTGCCCCGCCTCCTCGATCTTTTCGAGAAGTACCACGTGCGGGCGAGCTTCTTCGTGCCCATGGGGAAAGACCACACCGGCTGGACCGTAAAGCGTGTATTCACCCGGCCCGGTTTCGTGTCGAAAGCGGCCCGGGCGGGGGTGCTGGAGACGTACGGCGTCAAGACGCTCATGAGGGGCCTCCTCCTGCCGGGCGCCGAGATCGCCCTGCGGCATCAGCCGCTTTTGCGTCGGATCACGGACAGCGGTCACGAGCTGGGCATCCATGGACTCGACCATGTGCACTGGCACGACCACATCAAGCACATGGACCGGGACCGCACCGCGAAGACGCTCGACAAGGCGACGCGCGTGTACGAGAAGCTCCTCGGCGCCAAACCCGTCTCGTTCGCGGCCCCCGGCTGGATGATCAACGCCCACGCCCTCGCCTTCTTCGAGGAGCGGGGTTTCGTGTACAGCAGCGACACCAGGGGGCGCTCCCCCCACTACCCGAGGATGGGCGGCAGGACGTTTCGGGTGCTGCAAATCCCTTCGACCCTCCCCACCCTCGACGAAATGGTGGGGCTGGAGGGGAAAGATCAGGCGGCGCTGGCCCGGTTTTTCGCGCGCTCGCTCACGGCCGGGCTCAACGTGATGTCGATCCACACCGAGCTGGAGGGGAACCGCTGGACCGGTTTCCTCGCCTCCTTCATCGAGCAGTCCCTGGCGCGGTCCTATCGCTTCGTACGGCTCATCGATATAGCCGCGTCTTTGCGGGCACACGGAGACCTGCCCGTGTGCGAGTGCGTCTACGGTACAGTCCGGGGAAGGGCGGGAGAAGTGACGCTCCAGGGCTGATTATATCTCGGTCCCCGAGGGGATCACGGTGCCTTTGGGGATGACGGTGATCCCGTCGTGGAACCAGTATCGGTCCGTCTGAAACACCCCGTCCTTGGGCTTTTTCCGAATCACCACCCTGTCTCCGATGCGGACGTTCTTGTCGATTATGGCATGCTCGATGGTGCAATCTTTCCCGATCCCGATTGGGGGCTCTTCCGCGCCGCCCCGGCCCTGCCCCATGAGCGGCAGCTCCCCGTCGTAAAAGTCTTCTCCCAGCAGCACCACCCGGTCGAGCGTGCAGCCTTCGCCAATCACGCTGCGCACGCCGACAATGGAGTCGAAGACCCGCGCATTCGTAATCTGCGACCCCTCGGCCAGGAGACTATCCCGGATCTCCGAGCCGATGACACGGCTGGGCGGCAACGGACGGCAGTGCGTATATATGGGCCAGCGCGGCGCGTAGAGATTGAAGGGGGCATGCGGCCGGGCAAGGGCTATGTTCGCCTCGAAAAAGCTTTCCACCGTCCCTATATCCCTCCAGTAGCCGGAAAAGGGGTAGGCCATCACCTTGCAGTGTTCGATGGCCCACTCGAAGATGCCGGTCCCGAAGTCGTTCGCGCTGTTTTCGCTGAGCGCCTTTGAGAGCACCTCCGGCTTGAAGACATACGTGCCCACGGAGCCGAGAAAGCTTTCATCCCCCATCGGCGCGTCCGGCCCGAAGAGCGCCGCGGGGGCAGGAAAGAAGTCGATTATCCGGTCCTCCCGGGGCTTTTCCACGAACCGCCGCACGCAGCCGGACCCGTCGACGCCCACGAGGCCCATCCTTCTTGCCTCGGCCCTTTCCACCGGGCAGACACAGATGGTGATGTCCGCGCCTGTGTTCTCATGGGAGCGGATGAGGTCGGCGAAATCCATACGGTAGAGCTGATCGCCGGAAAGGATGAGCACCTGCTCCGATCTGTAATATATCGTATGGTCGAGCGTCGCCCGCACCGCATCGGCGGGACCCTGAAACCAGTCGGACCCCTGCGTCGTCTGCTCGGCGGCGAGGATATCGACGAAGCCGTCGCTGAATTCGTCGAACCGGTACGCCCGCATGATGTGGCGGTGGAGGCTCGCCGACAGGAACTGGGTCAGCACGAAGATGCGCTTTATCCCGGAATTTATGCAGTTCGACAGGGGGATATCGATGATGCGGTATTTGCCCGCGAAGCCGACCGCCGGCTTGGCCCTTTTCAATGTCAGCGGATAGAGCCTCGTCCCGCGGCCGCCCCCCAGAATGATAGCCGTCACGCCCTGCATGCGCTCTCCTTATCACTTACTCGTCGCGGGTCTTTCGCCCGCACCTGACATCTTCGCACGACGCCTGTCTATCCATTATAGTCGTTCGGTTACGTTTTTGTGAAAAAAGAGGGGGCCTGATCGGCCCCCTCCATCGTGCTCTTCTTTGACGTTTGCGTCTCTCTTAGTACATGCCTTCCATCCCGCCACCCGGCGGCATGGGAGGGAAGTTCCCCTTTTCCTTCGGTTTTTCCGCGATCATCGCGTCCGTCGTAAGCAGGAGCGACGCAACGGAAGAGGCGTTCTGCAGCGCTGTCCGGGCGACCTTCGTCGGGTCGATGATGCCCGCCGCCATCATGTCTTCCACGTACTCTTCCTTTGCCGCGTCGAACCCGTAGTTGCCCTTGCCCGTCTTTACTTTCTCGACGACGATCGAGCCGTCGAAGCCGGCGTTCTGGGCGATCCACCTTATCGGCTCTTCCAGGGCCTTCTTCACGATCTTCACGCCGAACTGCCTCTCGCCCTCCAAAGTCAGGGTCTCGAGCTTTGCGATCGAGCGGATGAAGCCCACCCCGCCGCCGGGGATGACGCCTTCTTCCACCGCCGCCTTCGTGGCGTTCAGGGCGTCTTCCACGCGGGCCTTCTTTTCCTTCATCTCGGATTCCGTCGCCGCGCCCACGTTGATGACCGCGACGCCGCCCACGAGCTTCGCGAGCCTTTCCTGGAGCTTCTCCCTGTCATAGTCGGAGGTCGTCTCTTCGATCTGGGTCCTGATCTGCTTTACCCGGCCCTCGATGTCTTTCCTGTCGCCCGCGCCGTCGACGATCGTGGTG
>PLSJ01000088.1 GCA_003165115.1 Syntrophaceae bacterium
GCGCGCTCGAAGGGGTCCGTCCGCAGGTTGAAGAGCTTGGGAATCCGGAGCGTCACAAAGGGCTCCGACCACAGTTGCAGCGCGCCCGGGCAGCGCTGCTCCATGAAGACGACCTTCCAGTTGTCGAAGCGCAGCGCGACCAGATCGCCGTCGTCGCTGAAGTAGAGGAAACCCTGGCGCGGGCTCTTCGCCTCCTTGCCGGTCAGGCCCGGCAGCAGGTTGTACCCGTCGATGTGCACCTTGAAGCGCTTGCCCGCCGCCTCGTGGCCCTTGCGCAGCTTCTCCATGATATCGGGATCACCGGCCGCCGCAAGGAAGGTAGGCAGCCAATCGTGGTGCTGGACGATCTCGTTCGAGACAACCCCCGCAGGGATTTTGCCCGGCCAACGGACCACCAGCGGAACGCGGAAGGCCCCCTCCCAGTTGGTGTTCTTCTCGCTCCTGAAGGGCGTCATGGCGCCGTCGGGCCAACTGTTCATGTGCGGCCCGTTGTCGGTGCTGTACATGACGATCGTGTTCTCGGTGATGCCCAATTCGTCCAGCAGGTCGAGCATCTCTCCCACGTGCCTGTCGTGGTCGATCATGGCATCGTGGTACGGGGACTGCCACCGGCCGGCCTGCCCGAGGCTCTCCGGCTTGGTATGGGTGCGCAGGTGCATGTGGGTGGTGTTGAACCAGCAGAACCACGGCTCGCCGGCAGCATTCCGGCGCTTGATCCAGTCCTTGGCGGCGGCCGCGAACTCGTCGTCGCAGGTCTCCATGCGCTTCTTGGNNCGTTCAGGTGGTAGAGGTTGCCGAAAAACTCATCGAACCCGTGAGCGGTCGGCAGGAACTTGTTGAGATCGCCGAGGTGGTTTTTGCCGAACTGGCCGGTCGCGTAGCCGAGGGGCTTGAGCAATTCCGCGATGGTAGGGTCCTCCGCCTGCAAGCCCACCGGTGCGGCGGGGACGCCGACCTTGGACAAGCCGGTGCGGAAGACGCTCTGACCGGTGATGAAGGCGGACCGCCCCGCCGTACAGCTCTGCTCTCCGTAGGAGTCGGTGAAGCGCATCCCCTCATTCGCGATGCGGTCGATATTGGGCGTGCGGTAGCCCATCAGGCCGTGGCTGTAGCAGCTCAGGTTGGTGATGCCGATGTCGTCTCCCCAGATGACCAGAATGTTCGGTTGCTTCTGCTCTGTCGCCATACGTTCCTCCTGCGTCGGTTTTACCTTTCAACGCTCTCCACGATGACCCTCTGCCGTGCCAAAATGGGCATGATTTCAGAGGCCGGACGGGATCGATGAAGCAATCCGGCCATGATACGCATGGGCCTGTCCGCATGCGCGAAGAAGGCCCTGTAGCCTTCGCACAGGTAGTTGAGGCCCGGCCCCCCGCCGGGCGCCCGGACGAAGCGATTTTTCGGGCACTCCCCGTTGCAGATGGAGAGGAAATCGCATTCCAGGCACTGACGGGAAAGCATCTCCCTTTTGTTCCGCCCAAATTCCTGCTGCCTCGCCGATGCGACGAGATCGATCATCGGCGTCCTGAGGATGTTCCCCAGGTAGTATTTCGGCTCCACGAAATGGTCGCAGGAGTAGACGTCTCCATTATGCTCAAGGGCCACGCCGAGACCGCACGTGGGGCCGAAGATGCAGAGGGTCCCCGCCATCCCGAGCCATCCCGCGAGGGCCCCGTCGAAGTTGAGAACGAAGCTGCTCCCCACGTCACGTTTTACCCATTCATCGAAGATGTCGATCAAAAAATGGCCCCATTGGTCCGGCCGGACCGAACGGTCCGTTACCCCGCTCCCTGACGGGAGGCCGGTCTCCCCGTTCCCGCCGGTCCGCTCCACGACGGGGATGAACTGGATGTAGCGCGCCCCCAGTTCGTCGCGGAAGTATCGATAGACTTCAAGGGGGTGGCTGCCGTTTTTGGCATTGACCGCACAGAGGATATTGAACTCCACGTCGTGTTCCTGCAAGAGTCTCGCGGCGTGCTCGACGCGGTCGAAAGTCCCGCGTCCTCCCCTGTCTTTCCGGTAGGCGTCGTGGAGGTCCCGTGGGCCGTCCATGCTCAGGCCGATCAGGAAGTCGTTCTCGTGAAAAAAGTGACACCACTCGTCATCCAGGAGGATTCCATTGGTCTGGAACGTGTTCTCGATCCGTGTGCCCTCCTTCCGGTACTTTCTCTGAAGCTCTATCGTGCGTCGGAAGAACGCGAGTCCCCTCAGGGTAGGCTCGCCCCCCTGCCACGCCACCGTCACCCGGTCGGTCAGGTGGGCACCGACGAGCTGCCTGATATAAGCCTCATGCACCTCGTCGGACATGCGGAAACTGCTTCCCGGATAAAGCTTTTCTTTCTTGAGGAAGAAGCAGTAGGCGCACCTCAAGTTGCACGCCGACCCCGTGGGCTTTGCCATGACGTGAAATGCCCTTGGCGCCGTCGCGGCTTCCTTCTCCACGATGTACCCCCCGGCCGCGTTCTTACCGAAGCGGGACCTCTCTCTTTGCCATGGCATGACCTCTTTCTTTGCTCGTGCTCACTTTTCGGCCGGCCCCCTGTTCAGGTCCGCGGCAAGGTCCGTGAGGCTCTCCTGGCTCGGCTTGATGATCCCTCGCAGGGGCTGGTCGAGGTCCATGATCAGCCACATCACCGAAGCTATCAGCAGGGCGAGCACCACGACGAGCAGCGCCGGCCTGCCTTTCCGCATGCTGAAATAGTAGCCGAAGAGCCACATGGCTATGAGCGACACCAGGAAAAGCACCGCGTAAATGGAAAAAGGGACCCGGTTCTTGAATGCGGCCAGCCTCGTGGCAGCGATGTCGATCGTCTGGTTGAGCGTCTGGAGCAGCAGGCCCCGCACCGGGTTCGGGTCTTCTCTTGCCAGGGCCGCGGCCCTGGCCCACAGCGTTTCCTGGAGTTGTTTCGACCGGTCGACGAACTCACGCAGCCTCGAAGATGAGTCCACGGAAAGCCCGTCCATCTCGATCCGGAGGGCGATATACCTGCGCAGCGATTCGCGCATTTCGGCGCCCGCGGCTTCCGGCACCGTTCGTGTCCTGAGATAGGTGGTGCCTATGGCATTGGCTTCATCCACGATCAGTTGCCTCCGCATTTCAAAACGGCTCTCCGATAAGGAAAAGGTGAAGCCGAGCATGAGTGCAAGCAGCGTCATCACACCGCCCAGGATCAGGGCGATGTCCGTGTTGTCTATATCGCTCGCCTTACGGGCGCTATGTCCCTTTATCCGAAAAGCAGTCTCCCCCGTGCCGATGAGCAGGGCTGCCAACACTATGCAGAGGAGAAAAGGGTCTGCCCGATAAAATGCGTCGAGTATGGAGGACCTCCTTCATCTACTATCGGTCCTTTTCCGGGGACCGTCAATGCCTTGAAATAGCGGACCGCAAGATATAATGTTCTCATAGGCTTAATAAGGCTGCACCACGAGACGCCGGAAGGAGACTGCTCATAAACCAAGATGATGCATAGGGGACGAAACATGATTATCCTTTTCCTGGTGATCCTGATAGTTGCCGCGCTGGTGGTCTTTTCCGTTCAAAACGCCAATCCGGTCACCGTATCCTTCCTTCTTTGGCAATTCAACGCCTCTCTCGCCATAGTAGTCTTCCTTGCCCTTGTGACAGGGGTGATAATCATGGCCGTTATTTCCCTGGGGATGCGACTGAGGAAATCAAAGAAGAAATCCGCGGTAGAGGAAGGACGTGCCCCCTCCGGGGAAAGGGCTGTCCCGACGACGGAAAAAGGGACGATGG
>PLSJ01000075.1 GCA_003165115.1 Syntrophaceae bacterium
TGTAGCCGACGAGACCGAATCCGTGGTACAACAGACTTGTGGACATACTTCCCCTCCAGTAAGAGATGCTTGGTCGCTCTCTTTATGGAGTCGTATGTCCACCTTCTTTTTCAAGGGCAAAGTATCCTTCGAGCGGATGAACCTTAAATTCCTTTCAGCTGGCTCATGCGAGCCGTGCGAAACCCGACCGCTCATGAGCCAGCATTGCATTGGCCCATAATGAAAGAAGATTGTCTTGACATGCTTAGCTTCGTATCCTTTCTCCTACGCCAAGTTGATAAGGCGGTGTATTACAAAAGCCCTCTATAAGAGGGTGTTGCAGCCGAGCACAAGCGTGTCACGTATGGGATCGTGAAGAATGAGCATTTTGAGAGACCCAAATGATCTTCCTGAGAAAATACGGGTTCATGTCTCAAGCGACATTGCGGGAAGTTTCGTAGCTGCCTTCAAGACTTCATATAAACCGAATGCAACGATTCCCATTTTATGGATAGTCATCCACAAGAATGGGCTTCTGTTCTGTAGTAGTCATCGAACGCGGGGGGTTTACAAGCGCATAAACCGTTCCGAGGTAGATTCTATTAAACTGACGAAGGGACAGCATTTTGGCCTGTACAGCCTGGCTGTGGTCTTCAGGGCGTTGGACGAGGCCGATCTGGTTGTGTCACTGCCCTCAGAGATTGATTTCAGCGAAATTCGAGGCATCTTGACAAACCTCCATTATCAAATCTTATAGACAGAAGACAAAGAATATCTTGACAAGGTTTGTGGTGTTGTACTACCAGGGGGGAGTCAGTGACGTAACTAACATGTCTTCCCTTGCCTTCCGCATCGAGGCGCCATCTCCTGGGCATCGGTCACGCTTCCTCTTGCCAAGGAAGGATAGGGACGTCCGCAAATAGGTAAATACCTCAATAAAAAGCGGCGCTACCTTGTTTCATACATTATGCTAGAATAATGTTCCGAGCCTGTTCTTCTTGCGGTAATCCTTGACACAGATTGCCAACTCAGCGGCCGGAGAAAATTTTGATGGATTTGTGCGCCGGGCACCGCCAAGCGTCCATGGCGGGGGCGCGAGCCGCAGCATACTACCTGTATGTGAGGACTCGCGGCGCCTGCGAGAAAGGCGAAAGGCGTGCGACCCGTGTAGCGGGTGCCCCGATCCCGGCCTCCCCCGGCCCGCCCGCGCCCCATTGATTTTATTGCGCCACCATATTATCATAGTGCAACGTCAACACTACGAGGAATAACAAGATGCCTGCTACAGTTACGAAGTGTCCCTTTTCCAAGATTGGATGCAAAGAGTGCCCCCTTTACCGGGGACGCCATAGCTATATCGTCGCTAAAGAGGGCGACGAGGCCCCTGCCGGCAGAGTGGTCAACAAGGAAGAAGACAACTGGCAGGAAAAGTTTAAGGAAGCCCTCGGCCGCAAAGCCTAAGAGAAAGGCTATGCGCCCTTCCCTCCGACAATAATCTCCGGCATTCTCAGCGTCGGCTGAGCGTCCGCCACGGGTACGCCCTGGCCGTCCTTGCCGCAGGTGCCGATGCCGAAGCCCAGGTCTTTGCCTACCATATCGATGTCCATCAATGCCTTGGGGCCGTTGCCCATCATGGTGGCGTTCCTCACCATCGGCCCGACTTGCCCCTTTTCGATCAGGTAGCCCTCCTGTATCTCGAAAACGAAATCGCCGCGTACCGTATCCACCTGGCCTCCTCCCATCTTCCTGACCAGGAGTCCGCTGTCGACGGACGCGATGATCGCCTCCGGGTCATGGGTGCCGGGGAGGATCAGGGTGTTGCTCATGCGCGGGATGGGTTTGTATCGGAAGGACTCGCGCCTGCCGTTCGCCGTGGACGGCATACCGTATTTCATTGCGTGGAAGCGGTCGTAAAGGTAGTTTTTCAGCACGCCCCCTTCCACGAGCACGGTCTTTTGTGCGACCGTCCCTTCGTCATCGTAGGCATAGGTGCCTCTCCGATGCGGGAGCGTCTTGTCGTCGACGATGCTGACGAGGGGGCTCGCGATCGTTTGGCCGAGCATCCCCTTGTAACAGGAGAGCCCTTCCATGGCAAGGTCGGCCTCCAGTCCGTGGCCGATGGCCTCGTGTATCATGGTGCCCCCCGCCTCCGACGCGAGGACTACCGTCTTTGTGCCCATAGGCGCTTCCATCGCGCCGAGCAGCCCGGACAGCCTCTCCACGGTCGCCCTGACGAACGTCTCTATCCGCTCGCCGGTAAAAAACTCGAAGCCGCAAAACCCGCCGATCGCCTCGTACGCGGTTTGCAGGACCCCCGCCTCTTCGCCCACGATAAGGAGGCTCAGCACGAGCTGGGTCCGTTCGTCCTCCACCCTGGTCCCGTCGCTCGCGGCAATCCTGACGCGCTGGCTCGCATCGCGATAGACCACCTTCACCTGCGTGATCCTCCGCTCCATCTTCCTGGCGGCCTGGGAAATGGAGCGGAGGAGATCGAGCTTCTCGCGTATCGCCACATCCCCCGGCTGGACCGTGATGACAAAGGGGTAGGCTGCTGCCTGGAGACGCCCCTCCCGCACCGCGCCGGGAGCGCCTTCGCCGGCCGTGTTGCGGACGAGCTCTTTCGCGAGATCGACCAGATGGCCCTCTTCCCGGGAGTTGGTGGAGGCGAAAAATGTCTGCCAGGGCCGTATGACCCTCAGGCCCACGCCGCTGTCCACGCCTTTTTCCAGCTTCTCTATCTTCTCCGATTCGAGCAGGATCTGTGTGGACGCCGTCTCTTCCTCGAACGTCTCCGCGTAAAGCACGTCCCCGGTCGCAAGGGCCGCGAGTACCTTCGTCTCATCAAACATTTCCTGCCTCCCTGAATAGGATGCCGAACCTCCGCATGTCCGCCATTATCGACGCGACCACCTCGTGCGCCTCGGACGGATAAATGACTTCCACCTCGCCGGTCCTCCCGTCGAGCACCGTCAGCAGCGCCACATCTTCGTAAGACTCGAGGATCGCCTTGAAAAAGCCGATGCCTTCCCTGTTCATTATAAGCTTTCTAATCGTCTCCATCCGCCCTTTCCTTAAGCATCTCGATAAAGGCCTCCAGGCGCAATTTCGTCCTCGTATCGAGCGGTTTCGGCAGGTCGCCCTCTATCGTGATGACCGGCACGCCCAGGGTCTCTTTGAGTATGATATCTTCCACCACCCGATAGCAGAACGCCTGCACATAGTGGATCACCCCGCGTATGCCCCTCCGGTCTATCTCCTGCCTTATGTCCGTCAGGCGGGCGAATATGCCGTAGGGGTACGTATAGAGGCGATAGCGCTCTATGATGTCGTCGCTGGAAAAGGGCAGGGAAAACTGGCGCTGGACCTCGTTGTAGATCACGTGGCACCCCAACCCCTCGACAAACGCGTAGAGGTCGGGATTTATGGGCGGCACGCCGACGTATCCCAGGGGTATCCCTCGTATGGGCCCTCTGTGCCGGGCTTCCTCGATGAACCCCTTCGCGGCCTTTCCGTACTGCTCGTAATCCCCTTCCATGTCGGAGGCGCGGAGCTGCCAGAGGTGGTTCTCCTCACCCGTGACCACCCTGTCCTCCCACGTCATGCGGTCTATCAGCGCGAGGCTTTCCCGCACCGCGCGCAGGCCCGCGTCGACCGAGGCCAGCATCGTGGGGTCCACGCCGAAGGTATGCATGAGCTTGTCGATCTCCCGGGCAAGACTTTCCCGCTCCCTGTCGAAGGGAAAGGAGAAGGGGACGATCCGCACCCCCCTGTAGCTCAATATCTCCGCCAGGGCCCTGGTGTTGCTGCAATCGCCCTCCATGACGGTAATTACCGTGTCTATGGCAGACTCTCTTACCACGCCGTAAAGGCCCTTTATCCAGTTGCACATGTTCTTCGGGAACCCGTCCTTCTCCGCGCGGGCCACATAATGGATCGGGTCCGGATGGGTAACGAAGACGTTATTGAGATCGCAGGGTGTCGCCCCCGAGGCGAAGAGGACTTCGACGGGGATGGTGGTGGTGAAGCCCGCAACCCTGCTCATGTCTCCCTCCCGCCACCAAGAAAACCGTACATCTCCACGAAACCTTCCGGCTCTATCTCCTCCGCCCTGATCGTTGCCGGAAACCCGAGATGCCCGTAAAGCCCGTCGATCTCGTCTTGTCCGTAATAACCGGCAAGGGAATTGCGGAGATACTTCCTTTTATAACGGAAACACCGCTTGACGAAGGTGATGAGCCCCTGGTCCGGCATCGTCGCGTCGTTGAAGACGACCGAAAGGAATGCGCTGTCGACCTTCGGAGGCGGGATAAAGAGCGCGGGCCTGATCGAAAGGAGCATCTTCACGGCCGCGTAGAGCTGGAAGACCACGGAAAGGGCGCCGTAGCTCCGGGAGTGGGAGGGACTCACTATCCTCTGCGCGACCTCCTTCTGCATGGTCAGGTAGGCCCCTTTTACCCCGGTCTTTTCGAAAAGGAGCTTGAACAATATCTCACCCGTGAGGCAGTACGGAATGTTGCCCATGACGATGATTCTCCGGCTTGCGCGGAAATCGGCGAACTTTATGTGCAGCACGTCCGAATAAACGACCGATACGTTCGGAAATTCCCGCTCCAGCCGCCCCAGGACGTCACGAAAGCGCTCGTCGATCTCTATGGCGTAGACAAGAGCGGCTTTCGCCGCGATGCACCTCGTCAGGTCGCCATGACCCGGCCCTATCTCCACGACCACGTCGTCGCTGCCTACGCCCGCCAGCCTTACCATCTTCTCCAGGAGGTTCCTGTCTTTGAGCAGGTGCTGGCCCAGGCTCTTCTTCAGCAAATGTCGCGGCTCCATTTCATGCGGGAGAAGACCTTCATGTCCAGGGCCGAAAAAAGGCCGCTGTCGGCGTAGAAGCGCGCGGTCGCCGCAACCATCGCGCCGTTGTCGGTGCAGAGTCCCGGCGAGGGGATGAAGACGGATATCTCCTCGCTCGCGCAACGCCGGACAAGGAGGTCTCTCAATCTGTTGTTGCTCGCGACCCCTCCACCCAGGACCACCCGCTTTATTCCCTGGCTTCGGGCCGCCCTCACCGTCTTCGCCGTGAGGACGTCACATGCGGCCTCCTGGAACGATGCGAGTATATCACAGCAATTACTCTTACTTATGTTATACTTCTTCACGTAATTTATGAAGGCTGTCTTCAACCCGCTAAAGGAGAAATCGTGGGTGTCGTCGTCCATCATCGGCCGCGGTAAAGGAACGGCATCCGCCCTCCCCGCCCGGCTAAGCTCCTCTACGACCCGGCCTCCGGGATAACCAAGGCCCAGGTACTTGGCGACCTTGTCAAAAGCCTCGCCCGCCGCGTCGTCCCTCGTGCTGCCGAGCATACGGAAGCGGCAGGGCCCCGAAAAAAGGAGAAGCACGCTATGCCCCCCCGACACCACCAGGGAGATAAAGGGAAACTCCACCGGCTCCTCGAGAAAGATGCTCATGGCGTGGGCCTCCACGTGGTTGACGCCGACCAGCGGCTTTCCCGAGGACAGGGCAAGTCCTTTTGCAAAGCAGATCCCCGCGAGCAGCGACCCGATGAGGCCCGGTCCCTGCGTCACCGCGAGCACGTCGACGTCCGCGAGGGACAGACCCGCTTCCATGAGGGCCTGCCGGTATATCCCGTCGATCAGCTCCGTATGCTTCCTGGACGCGATCTCGGGCACCACCCCGCCGAAAAGGGCGTGAAGCGGCACCTGACTCGACACGATGTTCGACAGCACCAGCGTGCCGTCCAACACCGCCACCGACGTGTCGTCACAGGAGGTATCGATGCCCAGAATGATCATGGAGATTCAAATTCCTTAAGTTAAAGAACCCACCCTCACCCTTGCCCTCTCCCTCAAAGGGAGAGGGGAGATCAGGGAGTGACCAAGGCTGGATTCCGGGCGGCCCGGAGGGCACCCGCCCGGAATGACGGAAAAGGCGGGAAATTCATTTTCCTCATGACCACCCAGCCGGCATAGCGGCCGAGACGATTTTTGATGCAGAGCGCGAAGCCGGGACGCGTCTGGGCCGGAGCATACTTTTGTATGTGAGGACCCGGACGCGTCCCGGCGACAAAGCTATGCGCAAAAAGCGCCCGGCCCCTATGCCGGCGTCCCGCTATATCTCGTTCCAGTAAACCTTCACCTTCGTCGTCCTCTTCAGGTCCTCTTTAAAGGACGTCAGGTAGGCATCCCGCGCCATGGCCTCAAAGATGCGTTTGTAGGTCTCTTTCTCTTTTTCCCACTGGTCCTTCTCCGGCTGCTTCTCGTCGAGGCAGGCGAAGATATAATATTTGCCGCCGATATCCACGGCCTTGTCGTAGGTCTTTCCCTTGGGCAGGGTAAATATCCCCGCACCGTCCCTCGGTATCTGACCGACGCCGGGAACGACCGGGTTATTTTTCGGAAGAAAGCCCGTCTCTTTGGCGAATTTCGCGCCTCCCTTTATGGCATCCTCCGCCGCGAGCCGGGCCATGACCCTGGCCTTCTCGCCGGTCACACGCGTCTTGATGGCCTTGAGCGCCTCGCTCTTCTCGAGGGGCTTCCCGTCCTCCCGGTCTACCATCTGAAAGATATAGGACGCACCCCCGTCCCTCATGGGAAGAGAAATCTCCCCCTTGCCCAGGCTCCTCAGCCATTCCTTGGGCCGGAGCCTGGCAAACCGCGTAACGAGATCACTCTCTTTCGCGATGCCCAAGTCCACCACTTCGACGCCCTTCGACTTGCCGTAGGCCGACATCTCTTTCGATTTCAAAAGCTCCATGTACGCCTGGTCATCCTTCACGCCGCTCTTTTCACCGATGAGCATATACTTCAGATGGTACGTATTCTCCGACCGCTGGCTATCTTTTTCCTTTTCGTAGAGACTCTCCAGCTCTTTCCCGTCTATCTGCACCTTGTCCCGGTAATCGGCCGGATCGAAGACCGCCAGGGACAGCTTGACCAGACCTCTCTCCTTGAGATAAGCCTGATATGCGGCCTTCTCGTCCAACCGGGCGCCGTTATCGAGGATGATCCTTAGCGTCTTTTCGATGAGCATGGCCTGTTTTTGCTCGGCCTCGAACGTCTTCGGCTCCGTATTATTCCTCTTCAGGAACTCCTCGTACGCCCGCTGGTCGAATGCGCCGTTCCTCCTGAAAACCTCTATCCCCGACAGGAACTCGTCAAATTCCTTGCCGGAGACCTTGACCCCCATATCTTCCGCCTTTTTCAGGAACAGGTACTTGTCCAGAAGCTGGCCCATCACCATCTCTTTCAGCTTCTGCTGGCTTCCCGTCTCCTCGTCGAACTTGTCCCCATACAGGCTCCTGTAATACTTCTCCATCTTCGTATGGGTCTTATAATACTCCTCGGCCGATATCTTGTAGGGGCCTACCTGGGCGACGGTCTTTTCAGGCCCGCCCTGTTTGAACCCGAAGGTAAACACAAAGACGACGATAATAACGGCGCAGATAACTCCCAGCAACCACCTGCTCGCGTGTTTCCTCATAAATCTTAACATCGTTTCTCCATTCTCATACTGATCTTAGGCTTTTCGCTACTTTTCCGTCGCTTGATTTTGATCCTTTAAAATAGTATATTAGCTCTTGCTTTTCAATAGGCTTAATTATCAAGGGGAGAGCGACACAATATGCTTGACGCTTTATTCGGTTTCATTTCGAAGGACCTGGCTATCGACCTCGGCACGGCAAACACGCTCGTTTACCTGAAGGGAAAAGGAATAGTCACCAACGAGCCTTCGGTAGTCGCTGTCCATCAGGACCAGCGGGGTGCGAAAAGAGTCATAGCCGTCGGGGAAGAGGCAAAAAGGATGCTCGGGAAGACGCCGGGGAGCATCGTCGCCATAAGGCCTTTGAAAGACGGGGTCATCGCGGACTTCGAGGTGACCGAAGCCATGCTCAAGTATTTTATCCAGAAGATACACAATAAGAAATCTTACGCCCGTCCGCGGATCGTGATATCGATCCCCTCGGGCATCACCCCTGTCGAAAAGAGGGCGGTCAAAGAATCGGCGGAGTCGGCCGGGGCGCGTGAGGTGTACCTCATAGAAGAACCCATGGCGGCGGCCATCGGAGTCGGGCTCCCTATCACGGAGCCGAGCGGCAACATGATCGTCGACATAGGCGGGGGCACGACAGAAGTGGCCGTTATCAGCCTTTCGGGCATCGTCTACTGCAATTCCGTCAGGATCGCGGGAGACAGGATCGACGAGGCGATCATCCAGTACATCAAGAGGAAGTATAACCTGCTCATAGGGGAGCGCACGGCGGAGTTTGTGAAGATCAGCATAGGCTCGGCCTATCCCGTACCGAACGAGCAGGAGCTGGACCTCGAGATAAAAGGCCGGGATCTCGTGGGCGGCATCCCCAAGACGCTGGAGATATCATCGAAGGACATCCGGGAAGCTATCGCCGAGCCGGTCAACGCGATAGTCGACTCGGTCAGGCTCGCGCTCGAAAGGACGCCGCCGGAGCTTGCAGCGGACATCGTGGACAAGGGCATTGTCCTCTCGGGCGGCGGCGCTTTGCTGAAGGGCCTGGACCTCCTCATCAAGGAAGTGACAAGACTCCCCGTCATTGTGGCTGACAACCCCCTTACGGCAGTGGTGGAAGGCGCCGGCAGGGTCCTGGACGAGATGAAACTCCTTAAAGAAATAGCGGCGAAGTTTTAGGCGCCAAAGTGTAACTTAAGCAGTGAAAAGCACTTTCGTCATCATAGCGGCAGTCCTGCTACTCGTGCTCTCTT
Organism: Syntrophaceae bacterium; assembly: GCA_003165115.1. Taxonomy (GTDB): domain Bacteria; phylum Desulfobacterota; class Syntrophorhabdia; order Syntrophorhabdales; family WCHB1-27; genus BOG-1155. The sequence goes on from PLSJ01000075.1 coordinate 8,739, forward strand.
TCCTGCTCTTCACCAATATAGCTGTCTTCCAAAGAGGCTACGGCAACGCAAAATACCATCTCGCGGACGGCGTCGGACCCGTGCTGCAAGTCCTGAAGACCCCCACCCGCTCGGTCAGCTACGTGCTCGATAACTACGTCAACCTGATCGACGTGAAACGGAGGAATGAAGAGCTGAAGAAAAAAGTCGAGACGCTGGAGCTGGAAACCCAGAAGATACCGGAGCTCGAAAAAGAGAACGAAAGGCTGAAAGGTCTGCTGAAGCTGGTCGAGCAGCAGCCGAACGACCTGATCGCCGCCCGCATCGTAGGCGAAGACGTGATGAACTGGTTCAAGTGCGTGATCATAGATAAGGGGCGCTACGCCGGTATAAAGGAGAAGATGCCCGTCATCACGCCCTCGGGCATCGTGGGACAGGCGGTGGAAGTACACGACTGGCATACCAAGGTGATGGTCGTGAACGACACGAATTCCGCGGTCGATGTCTACGTGTCGGGCAAGAACGCCAGGGGGATCGCCGAGGGCACGGGCCAGACGGCGCTCAAGCTGAAGTATGTAACGAAAAACGATGAGGTGGAGGTGGGAGACAAGCTGATCACCTCGGGCAAGGACGCGATATTCCCGAAAGGCCTCGCCGTGGGCATCGTCATCAGCGTAAACAAGAACAGGGCCGGGCTCTTCTCCGATGTTGACGTCATGCCTTTTAATAACTTCAAGAAGCTCGACGAAGTCCTGGTTGTCAAAAGATGATACGAAAAGCTGTATGCCTCGCCTTCGGCGTCTTCCTGATGATCTTTGAATCTTCTCTTTCCTCCTTTTTACCCCTGGAGGTTGCGAAGCCCGATCTCGGCGTGCCTTTCATCATCTACGGGACCTTTTTTCTTTCGCCCGCCGAGGGCCTCCTGGCGGCGGTCCTTTTCGGTTTCACCCAGGAAATCCTTTCCAACAGCCCCGCGGGCGCCCTGGTTTTCACCAATGTCGCCCTTCTCCTCTCCTGTATCTTTCTCAAAAACAGGCTTTACATAGAATCGAGATATACGTTTTCCCTTGTCTGCGGCGCCGCGGTCCTCTCGGAGTCCTTCATTTTTCTGGCCCTCTCCCTCCTCTCCAAGGGAGAGACGAAGAACATCTACAATGTCCTGGTTTTTTCGATCCCTGACGCGATCATGACGGCCTTCATATCGCTTTTTATGTTCCGCTTCTTCGAGCAGCTTAAAATCCGTTACATGAGCAGGGTATAATAGTGCACGTGCGTCAGCAGTCTACGGCCCATGAAAAGAAGTACAAATGGTGCGAATGGATTCTCGTTATCACCATGATCGTCCTTTTCATGCGCCTTTTCGACCTTCAGATATTGAGGGGCGAAGAGATGAAGAGGCTCTCCGAGCAAAACCGCGTGCGAGTCAAGAAGATCCTTGCGCCGCGAGGCACCATCTTCGACAAGACGGGAAAGATACTGGCGAACACCCGCCCGTCCTTCAACCTTTATCTTATCCCCGAAGACATCAAGGACTTCAGCCAGACCGTCGACGGCCTCGTCCAGCTCCTCGGCATCGACCGGGAAGAGATTATCGAGAAGCTGAAAGACGCGAGAGATTTTCCCTCATCCTTTGCCGTGAAAATAGAGTCGGATATGTCCATGGACCAGGTCGCCAAGGCGGAAGCCAACAAGTTTTACCTGCCGGGGGTCGTCATACAGATCGAGCCCAAGCGCAACTACCCGTACAACACGATGCTTTCCCACGTGCTCGGCTATGTCTCGGAGGTCGGCGGCGAGGAGCTGAAGACAGCCGAGTACAAGAATTATTCCATGGGCGACACCATAGGTAAATTCGGCCTGGAACGGATGTACGAAAAGTATCTCCGGGGCGTCGACGGGGAAAAAAGGGTAGAGGTGGACGCGTCCGGCAAAGAGGTGAGGGTCCTGGACACGAAAGAACCCGTGTCGGGCAACAGCCTCTATCTCAACATCGACATGGACGTGCAGACGACGGTCGAACAAGCCCTGGAAGGAAAGAAGGGCGGCGCCGTCATAGCCGACCCGAGGACCGGCGGCGTCCTCGCCCTCGTCAGCCACCCCGCGTTCGATCCCAACCAGCTCACCTCGGGGTCACGGGAGTATTGGAAGAGCATCGCCACCGACCCGTCTCACCCGCTTCAGAACAGGGTCACCCAGGGAAGGTTCCCGCCGGGATCGACCTTTAAGCCCCTCGTGGCGTTGGCGGCGCTGGAAAAGGGCGCCGTCAACGAGAATACGGCCTTCGGCTGCGGGGGCCACTTCGGCTTTGGCGGACATGTGTTCAAATGCTGGCAGAAGAGAGGGCACGGCTCGGTGTCGCTTCATAAGGGCATCGTCCAGTCGTGCGACGTTTATTTCTATAACACGGGATTGAAGACGGGAGTGGACAGCATCCATGAAATGGCCGTTCGCATCGGCGTCACCAAGCCCACCGGCGTGGACCTGCCGGGCGAAAAAAGCGGGCTTGTCCCGTCGACGGAATGGAAAAAACGGACCTTCGGCGAGAAATGGTACGAGGGCGAGACGGTTTCGGTCGCTATCGGCCAGGGCGCCGTCTGGCTCACCCCCATCGGGCTGATGCAGCTCGCCTCTTTCGTGGGCAACGAGGGCGTCACGTTCAAGCCCCGGATAGTAAACAGGATAGTCTCTCCGGAGGGGAAAGTCATCATGAAGTTCGAGCCGGTGATGGGCGCCAACGTGAAGCTCGACAAGCATAACATCACCCTGGTCAAGGAAGCGATGAAGGGTGTGGTGAACGAGGCCGGTGGCACCGCCTACAGCAACGCCCGCCTCGATAACGTGAGCATAAGCGGGAAGACGGGGTCCGCGCAGTCGGGCTCGGGAGGCGCCGACCACGCGTGGTTTATCGCCTTCGCGCCGAGCGACACGCCATCGGTCGCGATGGGCATACTCGTCGAGCATGGCCTCCATGGGGCCTCCGCGGCGGCGCCGATCGCGAAGGCCGTGGCGCGGACCATGTTCAAGGTGCCTGATAAAGAAATAAAATCGGCGGCCTTGAATGCACATTGACAAAAGACGGCTCTACCACCTCGACTGGTACCTGATCCTCAACGGCCTCACCCTCCTGGCCATCGGCATGATGAACCTGGTGAGCGCGACGAGGTCGATAGACAGCGGCCCTTACAACCTCCTTTTGAAACAGATGGTGGCGCTTTGCGTGGGGGTTGCGATCCTCTTTCTCATACTCTCCTACGATTACCGCCTTATTGCCAGCTACTCCAGGCATTTCTACTGGGGGACCCTTTTCTTCGTCGTTTTCGTCCTGATCATCGGCACAATAGCGGGCGGCGCGAAGAGATGGCTCACCATCGCCGGAATCGCCTTCCAGCCTTCGGAGCTGATGAAACCCGTCATGGTGCTCATGCTCGCGAACATGCTCTTTCAAAGGAAGAAAGAGAACGAGCCGTTGAACATGAAAGACATTCTCGTGCCCCTGCTCTACATCTTCGTCCCCTGCATCCTTATCCTGAAGCAGCCCGACCTCGGGACAGCGGTGGTGATCCTCCTCTCCTGCTTTTGCATGCTCTGGTTCGTGGGCCTCACCAAGCCGACGTATTTCTTCCTCGGGTTTGTCGGGGTTTCCTCGGTCCCCGTGCTCTGGACGTTTCTGATGAAGCCGTACCAGAAAATGCGCATCCTCAGCCTCGTCAATCCGGAGCTCGACCCGGCGGGATACGGCTACCATTCGATACAGGCGAAGATCGCCGTCGGCTCGGGAGGGCTTTTCGGCAAGGGCTACCTGAACGGCACCCAGCACAAGCTTCATTTTATTCCGGAACACCACACGGACTTCATATTCACGGTTTTCGGGGAGGAGTGGGGGTTTATCGGATCGATTGTCCTCTTTCTGCTTTTCATCTCCTTTATCTACCGGTGCCTCAAGATATCCCAGAGCACCGCGGAGCCCCTCGGCTCCACTATCTCTTTCGGCATCGCATCGATCATTTTCATTCAGTTTACGGTCAACATCCTTATGGCCATAAACCTTGCCCCCGTCGTCGGGATCCCCCTGCCCTTCATCAGCTACGGAGGGTCTTCCCTGATATCCAGCCTCATAGGCGTGGCGCTGTTGCTCAATGTGAACATGAGGCGGTACATGTTCTAGGCCGGGGGGTTTTCGCGCCCGACGCGCCCCCTATTGAACGGCAAGCAGCTCCAGCTCGAAAATCAGCGTCTCGTTGGGACCGATGCCGGGAGGTGCGCCCTGCGGTCCGTAGGCGAGCGGGGACGGTATGAAAAGCTGCCACTTCGCTCCGACCTTCATGAGCTGGAGTGCCTCCGTCCATCCCTTTATAACGCCGTTGACCGGAAAAACGGCGGGCTGGCCGCGCTGATAGGAGCTGTCGAATTCGATCCCGTCGACGAAAGTGCCCCTATAGTTGACCACAACCCTGTCCGTGGGCCTCGGGGTCCGTCCCGTGCCTGCCCTCATGACCCTGTACTGCAAGCCGTCCGGCATGGTCCTTACGCCTTCCTTTGTCTTGTTCAGGGCAAGAAAGGCATCCCCCTCCCGCCTGTTCTTTTCCGCTTCCTCCCTTATCACGTCGGCGCTCCTCGCCGTTATCTGCTTCTGGGTATCGGCCAGGACCTGCGACATTTCCTGATCGTTCAGCAGCAGCTTCCCTCCCGTGTAGGCGTCCCTGAAGCCCTTTGCCACAACGTCGGGGTCCACGTCCATGCGGTATTTTTTCATGTCCATGCCCATTTGGGCGCCTACCGCATAGCTCGTCTTCTCTTTGTCCGTCCTGAGTGTCTGGCCGTCCGCCCCGTACACCACCCCCGACGCACACACCACAGCCGCGATGATGACCGCCTTTGCCCTGTATCTCATAGTCAGACCTCCATTTTAGAAAGTGTAAGCCAGGTGCGCAAAAAAAACAAGAAAACGCGGGATCGAAGACGAGCCGGTCTTTATATCATAAAACCCTTCTGATATAATTTACCGGCTCCAACGCCGGTTTACTCATCATAACGGTACCAGACGAGAAGCTATGCTAACGCCCATTCCCGGTTACAGAGACGCAGGTCAGGGACCCCCGGTCGTGTGCATTCACGGAAGCGCAAGCTCGTCCGGTCAGTGGCGCTCCCTGATGGATAGACTGTCGGACAGGTTCCGGCTCATTGCGCCCGACCTTTACGGTCATGGCCGCACCCCTCCCTGGCCGGACCATCGCGGGATGCATGTCGATGACGAGGTCGATCTCCTGGAACCCATCTTCCGGTTGGCCGCAGGTCCCTTCCACCTTATCGGACACTCCTGGGGCGGGGCAATAGCACTGAAAGCCGCCCTGCGCCATTTACCCCGGCTGCTGTCACTGGTGCTCTACGAGCCGGCCTTATGGAGTCTCCTGATTGCTGCCGACCCTTGCAGTGCTCCCGCACGAGACATCATAACGAACCGGGACGAGACCCAGCGGTTGATCGACGAGAGGGACTACGCGGCGGCAGGGGAGTATTTCATCGATTACTGGATCGGCCCCGGCACGTGGAAGGGCATGACGGAAGCGCGACGTTCCGCCTTTGCCGTCGGCATGGGCGCGGCGAGCCCGGAATGGCACGCATCATGGAACGATGCAACCCCTCTGGCTGCCTTCGCGGCAGTCGATGTGCCAACCCTCCTTCTGTCAGGAGCGAGATCGACACCCCCGGCCAGGGCCATGACCACCCTGTTGTCCCCGGTCCTCCCACACGCGGAAATACTGGAGCTGGAGGGCATCGGCCATATGGGTCCGGTGACGCACGCGGAAGTCGTCAACGGTGCGATAGAAACGTTTCTTTTGAAGATATCGGGGTATCAGGCCGATCCCCGCACCTGACGCGTGTCGGCAGATGCCGGTTTTCCTTGACCCCCCGGTGCCCGGTTCGCTTCACGCCATCCGACTGTGATGTGCCTTGCTTAGAAACGGATAAAGATGTATGATTCTGAACGCACACCATGAAGTCAAAGGGTGATACTATGAACAGACAAATTGCTTTTACGTTGCGTTTCGACCCGGATACGTATGAACGTGTCAAGACGGCCTCGCGCCGCGAGGGGCGAAGCATCACGGCATTCGTGCAGGAGGCTGTAACGAAGAAGCTCTCGGAAGAGGAAAGGGCTCTTTTCTTTACCGCATTTAGCCTTGTAGCCGAAGATGCGGAAGAGACAGACGTGCGATATGCGCAGGGTGCACAGCGCGAGGTGGTGCTGAAACGGTGAATCAGGCGGCGCGCAGGGGTGATATCTGGATCGTGGATTGGTCTCCCGCCCGCGGGTCGGAGCAGGCGGGTATGAGACCGGCGCTGGAAGTTCAAACGGATGCGGCCAATCTGAACGCCCGCTACCCGAATGTTATCGTGCTTCCCATAAGCACGAAGGGCAAGCCGGTTCCCTTTCATGTCCCGATCGATCCTTCTCAGGAATGTGGCCTCAAAGAAACATCGTTCGTGAAATGCGAGCAAGTTCTGACCATATCGAAGAGTCGCTTAAACAGACGTATCGGAAGCCTGAACGAGCAACAACTGCGGGATGTGGAAACAGGGCTGCGACGAGTACTGGAATTATAGACGGTATACAGGAGCGGACGTTCAAAACAGAGCAAAGAAGTTATGCTCTCCTTCCTGAATCGTTACTTGAAGTCTTGTCTTCCGATACCATAGTCGAAGCGGTGTTCGCGAAAGTCGAGGAACAGAAAAAGGCAGGGCCATAGGTTGACCCTGCCCATAATCGCTTGTGAGCGAACCTCAGATTTTGAACCTTCTCCTTATCGCAGCAAAACCGAAAAGACCGGGACCGAGGAGAAGAATGGCAGATGGGATCGGCACTACCGTGGCGATCGTCGCGTGGAGCGGGGTGTTGCCGTAGGCATAAGCCTCTCCGACCATAAAATCGATTGTGGTCCCGGAGGTAACGACGGCCGTTAAGTTAAACGATTCATTCCCGGACGCGTACGGTTTATAAAATTCTTGTTTGCCGTTCTCGTAAATCGCATAGCTCATGGAGCCGAGGTCTCCGGCACCGAACCAGCCGTTGATCGTGACCGTTCCGGATATGGGTGAGGTCCATCTGGCAACGCTCCATTCCCCGCTGCTACCGGGATGCAGGGATACCTCCCCCGGCAGGACCCCATACGCCATCGAACTGCTCACGTTCTTCCATATCGTCGGGGTGTAATCGCCGCCGTGGTGGCCGCTGTCATACCATTGGCCGCTTGCAGTGTCGTAGAGGTGAAGTGTGCCATCCGACCATCCGTACGACCAGACACCGTTGGGGTTGGAGGAAAGGCTGAAGTCTGCGGTGACATCCCAGGTAGTAGCGCCAACGACCCATGCCGGGGAGAGGAAGAGTGCGAAAAGACATAAGACCATTGCCAATCGCTTCATGCTTTGCTCCTTGAATTGTATTGTCGGCAACCCAGCCGCCTTCTGGAGATAACCGCCTCAGCAAATCAGAGACCCGTTGGCTTTCCGTCCCACCCTTGCGGATGATTTGGCTTTTTTCATATTGTATTTTTATGTTATACCGAGCATCACAAATATGTCAAGAAAGAAATGCAGAGGAAAGAAATGCAGAGGTTCGAAAAAATAAATTGTTCTCGACTATCGGCAGGTACCCGGCCGCCCTGCCCCTTCCGCGAATATGATTTGCCCCCGCCCGCCCGCCTATGGTAAAGTATTCCTCGGTTTTGCACATTTTTCGGACGAGCCCCATGCGTGTCGGCGTGACATGCTTCCCTTCAGGGGGCATGCGCCCAGGACAATGCACGTCGGGCTATATAGCCGCGTAGCCGCAGCGTTTGTCACAAGGAGATTAGATGCCCACAGCCACGATCATACCTATCGAAGACGAGATGAGGCGGTCCTATCTGGACTATGCCATGAGCACCATTATCGGCAGGGCCCTGCCCGACGTCCGGGACGGCCTGAAACCTGTCCACCGCAGAATACTTTTCGCCATGTACGAGCTGAACAATATGCACGACAAGCCGTACAAGAAATCGGCCCGCGTCGTCGGCGACGTGATCGGTAAATACCATCCCCACGGCGATCAATCTGTTTACGATGCGCTCGTTCGCATGGTGCAGACCTTTTCCATGCGCGAGCCGTTGATCGACGGCCAAGGGAACTTCGGCTCGGTGGACGGCGACCCGCC
>PLSJ01000148.1:0-6739 GCA_003165115.1 Syntrophaceae bacterium
GGCGGCGTCAAAGAGAAGGTGCTCGCCGCGCGCAGGGCGGGGATCACGAACGTGATGCTGCCCAAGATGAACGAGAAAGACCTGGAAGAAGTGCCGGAGAGCATAAAAGAGAACATGCAGTTCAGGTTCATCGAGCGGGTGGACGAGGCAATCGAGGCCTGCATGGGGGTTATCAATGCGTCTGACTTTTGCGTCCTCAAGGAGAGCACGGGCTAGCGGGTAGAATCGACCGCCCGTTTTGTTTTGTGCGGCCTCGACGTTTCCCTAGGTCGTATAGGTCCTCCAGGACTTATACGACCTATTTTTTCGCGATCCCCCGCCTCTTAAGCGTCGGCGCGTTCGCTTCGCATCACGCGGTCGAGCACCGAGCAAAGGTCGTCGACCTTATAAGGTTTTACCACGCATCCCTGAAAGCCGTGTTCCCTGAAGTCGCGGAGCACCGAATCGTTCGAGTAGCCGCTTGAAATGACCGCCCTGACATGCGGGTCTATGGTCCGGAGCCTTTCGACCAGCTCTTTGCCGCCCATACCGTCCGGCACGGTGAGGTCTGCGATCACCACGTCGAAGGGGCGTCCGGCCGATGCGGCCTCCCGGTACTGCTCGATTGCCTCGAGACCGTCGCCGGCAAAGTGGACCTGGTATCCCAGATGCATCAGTATCTCGACCATCACGTCACGTACGCCCCTGTCATCGTCCATGAACAAGAGNNACAAGAGTCTGCCCTTTCTCCCGTCGGCTCCTTCGGTCGTTACGTCCGGTGCGCTCTCCGCCTCGACAGCGTGTTGCAAAGACCCGTCCGGGCCGTCCGCCGGCAGGTAGATCCGGAAGAGGCTGCCCTTTCCAGGCTCGGATTCGACCGTGATCGAGCCGCCGTGGTCTTTGATGATGGAGTAGCATATGCTCAGGCCGAGGCCGGTGCCTTTTTCATGACCCAGGTCCTTCTTGGTAAAGTAGGGATCGAATATGCGCTGGAGGTCGGGCGCCGCTATTCCGGGCCCCTCGTCCCGCAGGGTGATGCGGACGTAACTTCCCGGTCTCAGCGCGAGCGGATTGGTCGGGCCGAGCGTCGCCTGTTCCGCCCCGACGTCGAGCACGCCCTTGTTGCCCATGGCCTCGTCTGCATTCTTGACGATCCTCTGGATCACCTGGCGCACCTGCTCCTCATCGACCTTGAGCAAAGGAAGGTCTCCGGGGAACGAGAAAGAGACCGACACCGCCGATCCGTTAAGACAGGACCTGACGGAATCCTCTATCAGCTCCGCCGCAGCCATCGTGCGCCGCGCCGGCTCGCCGCCGCGCGCGAAGGCGAGCAGTTGATAGGTAAGCTCTTTCCCCCTCATACAGGCCTTCTCGGCCTCGCAGAGCCGGCCGGATACCTTGCTCTCCTTATCGGTGAGGAACATCTTTCCAAAGGAGATATTGCCNNAGGTTGTTGAAATCGTGCGCGATCCCACCCGCAAGGACACCGAGAGATTCGAGCTTGCGCGCCTGCAGAAGCTCTTCTTCCATCCGTTTTTCCACCGTAATATCGCGGAAGACGATGACGGTCCCCAGGACGCCTCCCGCCCTGTCCAGAATGGGCGATCTCGTTTCCGCGATGGTTTTTGCGGTGCCGTCCCTCGCGAGGAGGAGTTTTTGGCTCAAACCGGATTCGGCCTGCTCTTTCCCGGCGACGGATACGTCCTGGGCTTGACCCTGGTTGCCGGACGCTTCGGTCACCACGCGGAAGACTTGCGAAAGATGCTGTCCCGCGGCTTGCGTCTGTTGCCATCCGGTCAGCTTTTCCGCCGCGTTGTTGATAAGGGCGATCCGGCCCTCGCTGTCGGCGGTGATCACGCCGTCGCCGATGGAGCGCAGGGTGACGTTGAGACGCTCCTTCTCGGCGGCGAGCGCCTCTTCCGTCTGCTCGCGATCCGCAATTTCCCGCCGCAGCTCGACGTTAGCCTCTTTCAGCTTCACCTCGCTTGTCTGTAAGAGCTGTTTTGAAACCATGGTCGCCGCGAGTGTATCCACCATGCTGTTGAAGTCCTGGATGAGCGTCGCCACCTCCCCCGACCCCGACGGTTTTACGGGCGTCGAGAGGTCGCCCCGATTGACCCTCGCCGTCGCCTCCCTGAGCCGGCTCACCGCCCTTGAAAGGTAGATCCCCATGACAAAAAAGGCGATGAGCGAAACGACGAGTATGCCGACCCCCATCGAAATGAGTCCCGTGTGTCTGAACGACTCTATTACCCTCTTGGAGGCCTGGATCAGAAACTGTTTCGTTTCATTGTGATTGGCCTCGGCCAGCTTGATCGGGGTCAGAAAGTCGTCCACGTTGATTGTCGCGGCGACGCTCAGCCGGGCATGGTCGGCCGTGGTATTGTGGAGGGGGATGATATAGATGAACCTCTTCATGATGTTCCCGTCCCCGGCCTTCAGCTGGTAATACCCGTAAGCCGTCCCCGGCCCCTTCAGGCTTGTCTCCAGTATGTTCTGCAGCTCGGGCAGATGACGAAAGACGCTCGGGAGGTTCTTGTTCTCCAGGCGCAAGTCACGGTGCATGCGGACGACGGCGGTATCCGAGTCGAACACGAAGGTATAACCCGTCTGCCCCAGGGTCTGGACCGCCAGTTCCCGGAATTTCTCGTCCTTCTGAAGGTCTGTCACGGTCATCCACGGCACCGTTTGGATGACCATATCGAGCTGTTGGGCGATGTCGCTCACCTTGCTGTACACCGACGCCTCGCCCATCTCCCGCAGCATGATCTCGCTCCGGGACATGTCCCGCTCGTACCCCTTTTCGATAATCCTCGTGATTTCTTTTTCGATGCGGCTGCCGTAAATATCGATGAGGACGACAAAAATGACGACCGGGATAAGGCCCGCGATCAACGTCGCGAGGAAGAGGCGGGTGCTGAATTTCTTGGGCAAAAGGCTCGAAAGTCTCATAGTTCTTTTTCACCTCTCGAAAGCGCAACGACGCGAGAGCTTGTAAGTATAGATACCATACTTGGAGCGGTATGTGAATTACAATCGTATAACAATCGTGCGGAAAGAGGCTGCGCAACATTTTTCGCGCGGTTCTCGCGAAAAGCGCACTATATTCTTGACCGGCTGTCAAATATGTGCAAAAACATAGCGGATGGTTCCGGGAGGCAGGGCAAACAATGCCCTTGCATATGGTGCTGCTGTAGCTTTCGGCATAGTGTTGAGCGGACTGGATAGAAGTCAAACTCGAGGCTGGAATATGGACGATTACAGCAGGACGCATGCGGAACTCGCCGATGAGCTGTTTCGTGCACGCCAGGAGATCGCCGCCCTGGAACGCCGGGTGGCAGGGCTCGCCCCCGGGCCGGACTCGACCGATGGAGACGAGCATGCGAGGCGCGTGCAGTCTCTCCTTGAATACGAAAGCAAGTTCAAATGTCTCACAGAGCAGTCCCTGGTGGGCGTATATCTCGTTCGTGACGGCCTTTTTACCTATGCGAACTGCGAGATGGCAAACATTTTCGGCTACGCCATCGATGAGCTTGTAGACGGAAAAAGGCCCGCGGACCTGGGTTTTCCGGAAGAGTGCTGCCCGGCCGGAGGGCAGGCAGACACGCAGCTTCCCTTCGACGCCGCCCCGATGCAGAGTGAGTTTCGCGGGAAGAGAAAGGACGGGCACGCGGTCTACGTCGAGGTGTATGCCACGCCCACGATGGACCGGGGTGCTTCGGCCGTCCTCGGGCTCATCCTCGATAAAACCGATCAAAAGAAGCTCGTGGCGCAGCTCCTCAGGTCGGAGAGGATAAAGGCCATAGGAACGCTGGCCGGAGGGATCGCCCACGATTTTAATAACCTCCTGATGGGCATTCAGGGCCATGCTTCTCTCCTTATGCACCGGCTGGACCCGGTAGACCCCATGTACGACAAGCTGAAGGGGATCGAAGAACTGGTGAGGAGTGCATCCGACCTGACCAGGAAGCTGCTTGGATTTGCGAGCGGCGCCAGGTACGAGACCCGGACGCTGGATGTAAACGCTGTCATCGGAAAGACTTCGGAGATATTCGGCCGCACCAGAAAGGAAATCGTCATCAAGTCACTCAGTGAAGAGCACCTGGCCCCCGTGGACGCGGACAACGGCCAGATCGAGCAGATGCTCCTCAACCTCTATCTGAATGCATCACAGGCCATGCCCGGAGGCGGGACGCTCTCCCTCACGACCGAAAACGTCACGCTCGATGCGAGATTTGTCCGGCCTTACTCGTTGAAAGCGGGACGTTACGTGAAGATCTCCGTCGAGGATATGGGCGAGGGCATGGATGAAAAAACCAAAGAGAGGATATTCGAGCCGTTTTTTACGACCAGAAAGGCCGGCAGGGGCACGGGCCTGGGACTCTCTTCGGTGTACAACATAGTCAAGGCACACGGCGGGCTTATCACCGTGTACAGCGAAAAAGGGCGCGGGTCGACCTTTTGCATCTATCTGCCCGCATCGAACAGGTTGGCGGACAAGGTGAGCGACGCACCGACGGAGCCCCGGCCGATGGAAAAAGGCGCGGAGACGATCCTCCTCGTGGACGATGAAGAATCCGTCACCTCGGTGAGCAGGGATATGCTGGAGGTCCTTGGATATTCCGTGCTGATTGCGGGGAGCGGGCAGCAAGCCATCGACATCTTCGAAAAGCGCCATGACGCTATCGACCTCGTCATCCTTGACGTCGTCATGCCCGACATGGGCGGAGAAGAAACCCTGGCGCGGCTCAAAAGCATCAAGCCCTCGGTGGTGGTCACGCTTTCGAGCGGCTACAGCCTTGACCGGCAGGTGACGAAGATCATGCAGCAGGGATGCAGGAGCTTCATACAGAAGCCTTTCACCATCAACATGCTGAGCCAGAAGCTACGAGAGGCCCTGGACTCCTAGGGCGGGGCAGGCGGAATAGTACGCCTCCGCGCCTCGAACCTTGCGCGCCACCAAATCTGCATCCTCATACTTGCCGCTCACCACCTGCTTAAAAAACGGCACCTTACCGCTGCTGCGACACCCACTTGATGATCTCTTCCACCATGGCGGGGATCGTCGCCTTCGACGGCATAATCGTTGCCGTCAATCCTTTCGTCTCCACCGCAGTTTTTGTGACCGGACCGATCACCGCGATAGTCACGTCTTTGAGGAAGGCGGCCCGCTCCTCTCCCAGCATATCGAAGAAATTGTTGAAGGCGGCTCCACTCGTGAAGGTGGCGAGGGATATGCGGCCTTCGGACATGAACCGCTGTAGTCGCTTTCCGTGTTTTTCCGGCTTCACTGCGCGATAGACGGTAGGCGTGTCGATTTTCCCCCCGAGCTGCCGCACCCTCTCCGGAAAGAGGTCCCGGCCGCCGGCCGCCCTCGGCAGCAGAATGTTCAGGCCCGTCAGGTCCCCCCCCGCACCGGGGCGCGCCAGGAACACATCGGTCAGGCCCTCGGCGCTGAATTCATCGGGGACCAAATCGACCCTCAATCCGAGGCTCGCGATCGTCTGCGCGGTTTTCGATCCGATTGCGCAGATGTTCATGCCTTTCAGGTCCCGGAGGTCCAGGCCCTTGTTCAGGAGCCTCTCCATGAAGTATCGATAAGCGTTCGCGCTTGTGATGACGAGCCAGTTATAGGTGTGGAGCCGCCCGATCGCGCGGTCGGCATCATCAAAGCTTTCGGGCGGCATGATCCGCACGGTGGGGAATTCGAAGACCTCCGCCCCAAGCTCTTCGAGCGGCTCGTAGTCGAGCGTGTATTCCCTGGTGATCAATACCCTGTGGCCGAAAAGCGGTTTCTCTTCGTACCATTTCAGGGTGTCCCGCAGCAAGACCGCCTTTCCCACTATCATTATTGCGGGCGGATGGATCTTGCTGTCTTTGGCGGCCCGCGCGATCTCCTGAAGCGGAGCGACTACCGTCCGCTGCTCCGGTCTCGTGCCCCAGCGGATGAGGGCGGCCGGTGTCGCGGGAGGCAAGCCGTGTTCCATCAGCTTGTGCGTGATGGCCTCCATGTTCTTTACCCCCATGAGAAAGACCAGCGTATCGCAGGCTTTGGCGAGGCCCGACCAGTACGTGCCGCTTTCGAGCTTGTGAGCCGCCTCGCTTCCCGTGATGACCGCGAAGGAAGAGGCGTAGCGGCGGTGGGTCAGGGGGATGCCGGCATAGGCGGGGACCGCCACGGCCGAGCTGACGCCCGGCACCACCTCGAACCGTATGCCTTCCCGTGAAAGCAGTTCCGCTTCCTCGCCGCCCCTGCCGAAGACAAACGGGTCGCCCCCCTTCAACCTGCAGACGAGCTTGCCGGCTCCCGCCCCCTCGACGAGGACCCTGTTTATCTCATCCTGCGACATCTCGTGGTGTCCGCCCCTCTTCCCGGCATAGACAAACTCGGCGTCGTCTCTCGCGTAATTGAGGATCTGGGGGTTGATATGAAAATCGTAGACGATCAGGTCTGCCTTTTGGAGGCAGCGCTGACCCTTAAGGGTAAGGAGCCCGACGTCTCCCGGGCCCGCCCCCACAAGATAAACCTTTCCTTCTTTCATAGAGGCTCCACGCCAAACTTATCATAAGAGGCGGCAGGTTGCAATTGCGGGAACCCACGTATCCCTCTCCCGTTGCGGGGAAGGTCAGGGTGAGGGGCCAAAAGGACGGGACGGCCCGGAGGTCCAGGTCGTCCCCCGCGTGGTCAGGCGAACAGGTACTTGCTCGTCCTTTCCAGCATGGCCGCGCCTTTCACCTCTGTTTCGAAGAGGGGGGCGAT
>PLSJ01000148.1:6747-19521 GCA_003165115.1 Syntrophaceae bacterium
ATAAAACCAGTTTATAAACCTGGTGATCACCGCGATAGGCAGGCTCTCCGGGAGGGTCACGAAAAAGAAGGCCGTAAGCGCCTTGTCCGTGAGGAGCTTCTGGGCCGACGCCATCCGGTCCTTGAAGCTGAGCAGGTAATCCATCAGGGGGTCTTTTTCCGTTTTCTTCGTAAAGGAAAGCACCTCCCGCAGCGACTTCGCCTCGTCCCTGCTCTTCAGCATTTTTTCCACCCAGAGGGAGTAGACCTTCGACATGCCGAGAAGCCGCCGTGCATTGGCGGTCGGAGCGGTGTCGAACACGTAGAAATCGTATTCGTCCTTGAAGATGATGTCCATCATGTTTTCGAACATGGCCGATTCTTCGAAGGCCGGGTTCATGGTAGCCGACTCGATAAAGTCCTCGGCCTTCGTCGTGATATCGGCGAATTTCAGGAACCAGTTGATCTTCTCCCTGATTTCCTGTTTCGACCGTTCTATGGTGTCCCGCGTATCGATCTCGAACGCGTGGCAGCGGTCCTCGTTGCAAACGACCACGGGTTTGCCGAAGACGTCCTGTCCGAAGAGGTTCGACAGGCTGTGCACGGGATTTGTCGAGGCTAGGAGGGTCCGCTTCCCCTGTTTCGCCGCCCAGAGGGCGGCAGCGCCCGCCATGACGGTCTTTCCTACGCCGCCCTTCCCCCCGAAGTAGACATACTTGAACCTGGGGTTGTCTTCCATGAATTGTATCATGCTCAGGGTAATGCTGTTGGTTATGCTGATGGTGTCCACGTCTCGGCCTCCTCTTTTCAAAAAACCACACTAGAACATGGCTGCGGCCAATTTCTCTATCATCGCGAGGCCCGTTACGTCCCTCTCCATCTCGGGCACGGAAGCCAGTATCTGCCCGGAGAACGTCTCGTCGATGACCTTGAGATAGTGTTCCTGCATGGTGAGCCTGTTCTTCAGGTACTCGGGGATATCCTGGCCTTTCAACGAGTCGGAGAGGACCCGGTTGACGATGTAGCCGCTCAGGGGGACGTCGAACTTCGCGAAAAGCCCCGCGGCCTTGACCGTATCGGAGATGATCATCTGTTCCGCGGTTATCACGAAGAAGAAGGCCGTTTTCTCTTTATCCGTGAGGATGCTGGAGGACTTGTTGATGCGTTCTTTTATGTACAGCAGCTCGTTCAGTATCGCGTCCTCGTCCATCTCTTTCTCGCGCCGCATGACGGCCGCGACCTGGTCGTACTCCCGCATTTGCTGACGAAGTCCCGTGATCTTGCCTATCCACGCATCATAGACGGAGGCCATGCTCAGGTAGTAGAGGGCGTGGCCCAGGGGCACCAGGTCGTAGATGTAGTAATCGTAATCGCCCTTGACGACGATATCGACCACTTCATCGAAGATCGCGCTTTCCTCCATTGCCGGCTCCGCCGCCGCGGCCTGGATGTAGCTCTCTATCTCCTCGGGGATCGCCTCCATGCCGTACATGTCGAGGATCTTCTGGCGTATCTCCTGCTGGTACTCTCTTATCCTCTTGTCCGCATCGATTTCCTGGGCATAGAGGTTGGGGATGATCTCGGTCGGCCCCTTGCCGAAAATGTCTTTTTTGAATATGTCGCTCAAAGACGCCTGCGGGTCGACGGAGAAGACGAGGACCCGCTTCCCCTGCTTTGCCAGGTAGTACGCGGTCGCCGCCGAAAAGGTCGTCTTTCCGAGCCCGCCTTTCCCACCGAACATTATGTACCGTCTATCGGGATACTGTTCAAATATTTTTGCGAGAGAAATGGCACACCTCCTCAAGTATCGATGGACGAGGGACGACCGCTTCGCTAGGACGATGGACGCAAAGGCCTTTGCGTCCATCGTCCATCGTTCTTACGCCAAACCGTCCGTCAGGTCTTTTTCCCTCAACATTCTCCTCTTCCAGGTGGCGATCTGGGGAACCACATAAGGCAGGAGTCTTAGTGAATAGTAGGGCGGGAGAATGGGCACGCCGAGCATATCGCCCATAGTGATGAGGATGAAAAGGTGCTCCATGCTCGCCCTGGTCTTGAGTGCGAAGCGCGCGGAATCGTGAGCCGCCACGCCATACACGAAATCCTTTACCGCCCTGAATATGCCGCCTTTCTTGCCTTCTTCACCCATATGCTGACGCCTCCTTCGGCCGTCGATCCACAAAAACACCTCAAAAAAGGGCCGATAAGTCAAACGGCCCTTTCGTCGCCCCAGGAAATAGCCGGAGGGCCTTGTTACACTTTCACGGCGGCAGCCTTCCGGTTAAGCTCCGGCCATGCGGCCAGGTACCTGCGGAACGCCTTGACGCCTTCAACGCCAAGCGCAATCGCCGCGATGACCAGAAAGAACCCTACGAGGCCCATGAGCGTATTGCCCACAAGCGCCTCTCCCTTCACCATGCCCATCGCCACCTTCGAAAGCAGTGTATAGGACGTGTAGGAAAGGGCTGCTATGGTCGTCACGAACATGAAGATCATGGGGTAGAATGCCCATGCATACGATTTGCCCTCCGACATGAGCCACGCGGTGATGAGCATGAGTGCGAGTGACGCCATGAGCTGGTTGGCCCCTCCAAAAAGCACCCACAAATACTGCCACCATCCGGTCATGATAAGAAGGAGCGTCAGCACACCCGCAACGAAGGTGCCGACATGAGCGTTCTTGAAGATGGGGCTCACGTCGCTCATCAGTTCGGCGGTGGCGACGCGCATGAACCGGAGGACGAGCTGCATGATGGTAATGGCAAGGACCACCATCATCACGCTGCCGTAGGACCTGCCGAGCGCCGTGGGCAAGCCCAGGACGCCGAGAAACTTGGCAACGCCCGTCGCGAAGATAGCGCCCGGTCCCAAGGCCGCCGCCGCTCCGTATTCCGCGGGCGAGGCATAGATCGTGCCTGCTATCACCAGGGCAAATAAGGCGAGCATCAGCTCCACGAACATCACGCCCGCGCCCACCGGCCGCGCGTCCAGCTCGCTTTCCAGCTGCCGGGCCGTCCCCGAGCTGGAAACTATGCTGTGCCAGCCGGAGATCGCGCCGCACGCGATGGTCACGAACATGATCGGCCACACGGGCCCGATCTTTATCGTAAAGGTGGTGACCGCCGGGAGGGTAAAGCTGGGATGGAGCACGAAGACGCCGATCATCCCGAAAAAGAGCCCGAGGAACACGATATACGAGGCGACATAGTTAATAGGCAGCGCGAATCTCCAGATCGGCAGCACCGCGGCAAAATAGCAGAAGACCACGGCGGCTATCGCCCAGAGGAGCCTGCTGTTGGCGAGGGTCGCACCCAGGATAGAATCCGATGGGGCTATCGTCCCCAGTCAGATGCCGACGAGGGCGATGATCACGCAGACCGCGGTGGTCAGGAGAATATCTTTTTTCCAGCGGTAGATCATCTGTCCCGCCACGACGCCGCCGAGGGTGAGAAAGAGCCAGGCCATGGGGGCCGCCTTCAGGGAAATGGCCGTGCTCACCACCACATTGCCAAAGGCGCCCGCGATGAGCAGGAGATAGAAGTAGACGAAAGAGAGGAGGATGATCCTCGCCCTTGGAGAGATAAGCTTGTGGCTCAAGCCCCCGAAGGACGCGCCCTCGTTCCGCACCGCCATCATGGCGCTCGAGTAGTCCTGAACCCAGCCTATAAAGAGCGCGCCGCCCAATATCCAGATCAGCGCGGGGAGCCAGCCCCACTGGATGGCGATGATGGGGCCGATGATCGGCGCCGCCCCGGCGATCGATTTGAACTGATAGCCAAAGAGTACGTTCTTGCTTGTCGGCATGAACTCGACCCCGTCCATGTACATCTTCGCGGGGGTGGCCCTTTTCCGGTCGGCCTTGACGATATGCGCATCGATATAACCGGCATACCAGCGATAGCCGATAAAAAAGACGATGAAACCCAATACGAGGACAAGTACTGCGTTCATATCTCCTCCCTCCCCAGTGCGCGTCGTCAACTCTCGTTCGCGAACAAACTACACCCCAACCCTTTCNNTTACCGAAATACAATATCATTATATGGAACTTTTTGAGACGTCAAGGAAAAACTTTTCGGCTACCGGGCCAGACACCGTGTTATCTCGCCCACATACAACCTGTGGTAGTCCTTTTGCGGGTAAAAGGCATCTATGGCGCTTTCCTTGAAGTTTGCGGGGATGAGGTCCTGAAAATAAAGCTTCTTGCACTGAAAGACAAGGCGCGCCTCCTCGAAATAGATGGGTCCGTCGCCCAACACGGGGGTCAGCCCCGTCGCGGCGACCTTGTCGGTGTCCCTGCCCGATTTTGTCCCGCACAGCGTGAGCGCGTCCTTATACCTGTCCTCGAAGAAACAGAGCGTGTACGCGTCCACGCGCTCGATGAAGGTGTACGTGTAGCGAACGGGCCGGATCACGCTGAAGCAGACGTTCTTTGCCCAGAGGACGCCGAATCCTCCCCATGATGCGGTCATGGTGTTGAATGAGGCGGGATCACCCGCCGTGACCAGCATTCCGTCCTTCCCGATCAGCGTGAAAGGATTCTCCTTTACCTCTTCCGGTTTGATCTCTTTCAGCATCTTCGTCATGGTCTCCCTCCTTGTTTTTGAATGTTATATTATCCCATAATTGTCATGTAAAGGAACGGTGAGAATGGAGCCGTGCCCGAAATTAAGCTCCGGGCCGTGAGTCCGGAAGACCTTTGATCGACAGATGTATCTCGTTCTTATTTTATGTGTGAAAGAGAACGCTCCTCCCTTGCGGGGAGGGAGGGATAATTTCTCACCGGCAGGCGACAACCTGCCGGTGAGAAATTCGTCGTTACTTCAGCTTCCTTCTGCGGATCACTCCTAGGCCGACCAGACCGGAGCCCATAGGCCAGAAGGCCGCCGGGATCGGAACCCCCGCGGTGTTCGCGGTCAGAATCTGCGCGGCCGCGGTTCCGCTGTTATCCAGGCTGACCGTGAACAGCGTGCCGGGCACGGATCCCAATATCCCCGTCGTGTTGAGCAGCGGTATATTACCGACCGCGTCGGCGAACAGGCCGAAAGAGAAGGTGCTGCTTCCGCCGTCCTGGCCGCCGGGAGCCGGGTTGCTGAAAGAAAGAAGGAAATTCATCATATTGCCGAATTGAATGGCGTGATCGTAATCGTTGATGCCGTTTGTATTCGCAAAAACGACCGTACCCGGCAATGTGCCGGTCACTGCGCTCCCGTTCACCACGTCGACGGTGTCCTGAGCCCCAAGCGTGCCGTTTGTCGCGAAGCCGGAAACCGTTGCGGTCGAGACCGCCGCATTAACAGGAATATACTGAAAATAAAGATATCCGTTCTGGCCGTTAAGGCTTGCGGTATCGACCGACACGGTGTAGCTGAGGGACGCGAAGGCCGACGTGGCGGCAAAAAAGAGAAGGGCGACGATGAGAAGCTGTAACTTTATGAATTTCATGTATTCCTCCTATTCCTAGTACGTCACGGGGGTAAAGTTGATTATTGCATTGGTCGGGTTGCTGAACGCCAGCGGAACAGTGATCGAGGCATTTGCGGCCAGGCCGTTGGTGGAAGCGGTCACGGAAGGGGCGCCGTTATAGGTACCGGTGGCGTCGGTCAGGGCAACGCCCGCGGTGAGGCTGTTCAGGGCCACGTTTATCGCACCGGTGTAGGCCGCGCCGTTGTTGGTGACGGTCAGGCTGCCGGTGTAGGACTTGGTGGCGCGATTGTACACGAATGCGCTGGACGCGAAGCTGAACTGGGATGCCGCGTTAAGGACCTGGACAGGCATCGGTATTTCGTAAAAGTCGGAGAATGCCGCCAATTGCTCGAACGTGCTGTCGCACACGTTCTTCGTACAATCGCACGGAGTGCCGTTGCACTGGCCGGCGTAAGTGCCGTTGCCGCCATTCAGGAGGGGTGAATACGTCCAGAAATGGATGTTGCCACCGGTCAGGTCGAAGGTCATGAGACGGATCCAGCCGTTCCCGCCCGGGTCCGAAACGCCGGACACGTACGTGCCATGAAGCGGATTGGTGCCTGTAGCGTCGTAGGCGTAGGTATAAGGTGGGGCAACGACGCTCGCGAGGGGATTGCCGTCATGGTTGATTATGTTGTCCTGGTAGTCGGTAAGCACCTGGTAGACAGGGTGGCCGACCGCGTTCTTGTCGATGCGGATGCCCTCTCCCTGGGAGCTGCCGGGGGAACTGCCGGTGGCTACCGTCGTGTTATATGAATGGCCGGAGATGACCATGAAGATCTGGTCGTTCGGGTAGACAAGGTGCGTGAATACATCCACGGGGCCGTTGGGATACCAGCCGCCGCACGACGTGGGATAATTCACCGAGTAGCTGGCGGTGTTGTACGAGGCAGGTTTTGGCCCGACGATGTTCCCGTTCTGAAGCGTCTGGGGCGCCGTCGTATCGGTCTGCGCAAAGGGGCCTATGTTGGAGTGGGTCGTGACGATGGTGGCATAGCCCTTGTGGGCGTCGATCACACCCTGCGCCCATGCCACGGCGGTGGGGCCGGCCTCAAGCTCCAGGGAGATGTGGAGGAATTTTTTGCCACCTGCCGTGAAGACCTGGTAGCTCGACATACCCGCGTTGCAGGTCAGGCTGTCGGAGGCGCCGCCATACCACGTCTTGCCCTTGAACAACGAGGACTGGGAGCCGAAATATTTGCCCCACAGGTTGTTCTTGCCCTGCATGAGGGGACGGCTGCCCGTTTTCCAATAATAATTATCGTAGTCGTGGTTGCCGGGAGACATACCGAAGGGTACGCCGCCGTTCGCCAGGACCTGCATGGCCGCGAAGGCCCGGTCGTATTCTTTGGCAGGACCCCAGATAGGCGTAAGCGGGGTCGTGCCATCGGAGGTGCCGTCGCCGTTCTGCACCACGTCTCCCACGTGAGTGACGAAGGCGAGGTTCAGGGCTGCCTTGTTCTTTACGAGCCACTGCGTTTCCGCCAGGAAATACTTCGCCGTGTCATCGGCGTTAGGCTGCGTGTAAGCCGGGCTGGTGGTGAGCGTATTGCCGCTGTCCACGTAGAACTGCGTGTCCGGGATGACCCCGATGGTGAACGTGTTGTTCGCGAAGGCACCCGACGCGAACCATGCGATGCCGACAAAAAGGGCGAGCACCGCCAGCGCTTTTCTCGAATGGCATGGGTTCTTCATTGTCTTTCCTCCTTATTGGACTTTTTTAGAGCGGATCATGCAAAGCCTTATGGCCTCTCCACGGGCCTGTCACCTCCTTATCCCAAGGGTGTCCGCGCGGAAAACGATGCCATGCCGGACCATGTTGTTGTGTGAGCTGGTATGTTCTACCGCGCCCGTGTGTCAGGGCAGTAAAATATGCGTGAATAGCGCGTGAATAGCGCGTTAAGCGAATGCATGCGTGAAGCAAATCCTTTGCTATCGCCGCCGATTCCTGTTATTAATTGATAAGGAGGCCGCACGTGTCCAGGCTGCTTTTCCTTTCTCTTGTCATTGCAATGCTTGCGGTCACGGGGTGTGCCGGCTCGCGGCCGGCGACGCAGACGGCGAAGGCCCCGGAGGTCGGGGCTTTGGGTGACGCACGGGCGGAGTTCCAGCGCAAGCTTGCGGAGAGGATGAAGGAAGAGGAGGAGATCTTCGATGTTTTCAGCAGGAGAATGGACGAGTACCAGGACCTGCTGGATATCTGCGACCACATCTCCCCGGCCGCGGAAGACAGCGAGCTGAGGGCTTCCTGCGCATTGAGGCTCAGGGACATGCGGCAGGACTTGAGCGAGCTGAGCGAGCTCCTGCGGGACGGCCAATAGCAGGCTTTTGCCTTGAGGCCCGTAGAAGAAGCCGCGGAAAACGGCCCTCTTCGTTGCAGCGCCGAATGATGGACGCTATATTGTACCAGGAGGAAAAAGCGTATAACTTTTCATCTCCCGTCTCTCTTTGCTGCCCTCGGGTTTGCGGGCCGGGGTATGCAGACGGGTCGGCCTGGCGCCGCCGGTCCGCTGCCGGTCCGGGCTATGCTTCTCCTTTTCATCTTCCCCTGCGTTTTCGGCTTAAGCTCCTGCTCGACGCTCCCGGACGGCCGCCCTTTGGCTTACCGATTTCACCATAAGGACAGCCGACCGATGGTGAAAAACGCGCGGGAGGAGTCGCCGGCCGAGGGGGGTAAGGCTATATTTTCCGGTCCTTCCGGGCAGCCGCAGGGGGACGTCCTGCGGGACCACCCGGCCCTTATGGAAGCCATGGGCGGGAGCACCCTGACCAGCGGGAACAGGGCGACCCTGCTCATCGACGGGGAAGCGACATTCACCGCCATGCTGAAAGCCATTCGGGAAGCGAAAAACCACATAAACTTCGAGGCGTACATCTTCCACGATGATGAGGTGGGGCGTCAGTTCGCGGAGCTTCTGGTGAAGAAGCGGGCCGAAGGGGTGACCGTCAATCTCATTTACGATGGCCTGGGGTGCAGAAGGACGGCCAGGTCGTTTTTCGAGCGCCTCCGGCGGGCAGGGGTCAGGACGGTGGAATTCAACCCCGTAAGCCCCTTTCGCATCCTCGGTAGAAGGTCCGTCTTCCACCGGACCCACAGGAAGCTCCTTATCGTCGACGGCGTTGTCGCCTTCACCGGCGGCCTCAACATCGGGAGGGCCTATCTGAAATCGCGTCACCCCGGCGACAGGGTTTCGCCCCCGGAGGATTTCTGGCGTGACACCGATGTGATGGTGGAAGGGCCCGCGGTCGCCGAGTTTCAGAAGCTGTTTTTCGCCACGTGGGAGGGACAAAACGGGCCTCCCCTTACCGAAGCCGGCTACTTTCCCGGCGCGGGGCAAAAGGGCGACCATCAGGTGCAGGTGGTCGGCAGCACAGGCGGCTCCATGAACAGGGCGACATATGTCATGTATGTGGCCGTCATCGCCCACGCAAGAAAATCCGTGCATATTACCCAGTCGTATTTCGCACCCGGCAGGCGGATGATGGAAGCCCTCACGGACGCCGCCGGGCGGGGAGTGGACGTCCGGATCATCCTGCCCGAGAGCACCGACCACGCGGTGGTGAGGCAGGCGGGGAGGTGGCGCTACGGGCAGCTCCTCAGATCGGGAGTGAAGCTCTACGAGCGCCGGGGGGCTATCCTCCACGCCAAGACGGCGTGCGTCGACGGGGTCTGGTCGACGGTCGGCACCACGAACCTGGAGATGTGGAGCCTCAGGCAAAATGACGAGATAAACGCCGTCGTCCTCGGAGCGGAGTTCGGCGCCCTGATGGAGGAGAGCTTCGCGTACGACCTCGCGCAGTCGAGGGAGATCCTGCCGCAGGAATGGGGTGCGAGACCGCTTTCGGAGCGGGCCAAGCAGTTCTTTTCGAGTCTGCTCGATCCCTGGCTGTGAGCCCTACCCGGCCGGCACACCCACGGCCGCGGCCAGGGCAGCGAAATCCATGAACTTATCGAGGAGGGCAACGAAGTGGTCGACCTTCTTCTGCTGCTGGAAGCGCGTCTTGCCGAAGAAGTTCTCGATGATCTGGATGGCCTTGAGCGTGTCGTATCGGGTGAGGATGATCGGGACGCGCCGTTCTTCGGCAAGACCGATGATGACCGGGTTCGGACGCAGCTCGCCGGTGAGGATCAGGCAGCGCGTAGAGGTCTCGATCGCGGCCAACTGGATATCGACCCTGTCGCCGCCGGTGACTACCGCCTTGTTCGAGCCGCGGCGGAAATAGGTGAGGGCGCTTTCCACGTTCATGGCGCCGACCATCAGGGTCTCCACCAGGTCGTCGAGGGCCGGGTCGCAGCAGAGGATTTCACCGCCCAGTCCTTCCAGCAGCTCACGGACACTCACCGACAGGAGCAGCTTTTCTTTGGGCAGGGTTGCGAAGACGGGCACGCCGAGGCGCTCCACGAAGGGCTTGAGCTTTTCCCCGGCGTAAGCCATGCGGTGCGGGAAAACGGCGTTNNGAGGAGATCGTCTACGACCTGGGCCGTATCGACGTAAGGGACGACGACGAGGGCGCGGGCGCCCAGCCGTTCGGCGATCTGGAACGCGGTCAGATTGAGCATGCGCCCCTCGCGCAGGCTGTTCCCGCCTTCCAGGATCACCACGTCCTTCTCTCTCGCGACGGCCTGGTATGCCTCGACCACCCTCGTCTCGAACTGGTGCGTATCGGCGCCTTCCACGATGGCTTTTACCTGGTCCGGCGTTATCATCACGGGGGCCATCGATTCCATGGGATCGGACAGGCCAAGGGTCGATCTGATGAACAGGGCGTCTTCCTCCACGGCCCGGCCGTCGACAAAACGGACCGTGCTGCTCACGGGCTTCATATACCCCACGGTGTATCCCTTGCGCTGAAACCAGCGCAGGAGACCCACGCAGAGCGCCGTCTTGCCCGAGAACTTCTCCGTCGACGTGACATAGATCGTTATGGCCATGACTCCTTCCTCCCCTCGGTTACCCGATGCGTCCGGTCATCGGCGCATTACGACGCGAGCACCAGTCTCATATCGATGCCCATGGCGCCCTTGCCTTTTTCAAAGACGATCAAAGGGTTGATATCCATTTCCACGATCTCGTGAAAATCGGTGACCAACTGCGACACCCTGAGCAAGGCGTCCTCAAGCGCCGACAAATCGGCGCGCGCTTCTCCCCGCACCCCCAGCAGCAGCTTGTAAGACCTCATCTCCTGCATCATCTCGGCAGCCTCCTGACGGGAGAAAGGGGCGACGCGGAATGCCACGTCTTTGATGGCTTCCACGTAGATCCCTCCGAGCCCGAGCATCACGAGCGGCCCGAACTGCGGGTCGCGGTTCATACCTACGATCACCTCTTTGCCGCCGTGCACCTGTTGCTGTACGAGGCAGCCCCAGATATCGGCATCGGGCATGTAGCGGGAGGCGCGAAAGGTAAGCAGGTCGAAGGAGTCCCTCACGTCGGCCGCGCTTTGTATATTGAGTCTCACGCCGCCGATGTCGGTCTTGTGCAATATGTCGGGCGAGGCTATCTTCATGACTACGGGGAAGCCGATAACGTCTGCGTATGCCACCGCTTCCTCCGCTGTTTCGCACAATCGCGACTTTGGTATGGGAATGCCGTAAGCCTCGACGATGGTCCGTGCCTCGGCATCACCCATTGTCAGCCGCCCCTCCGCCTTCACTTTCTTGAAGATCTTCGCTACCCCGTCGCGGTCCACGTCAAAGCGTTCGAAGACGGGAAGGGGCTCCTCCTGCCACTGCCGCTGCCTCTCCATGACGGCAAGGGCGCCCACCGCCCGTTCAGGCACGATGTAATTGGGCACATTGTGCGCGGTAAGCGTCCTGACCGCGTTCTGGATCGACGCCTCTCCCATAAAACAGGCGAGCACCGTGGTGGGGCTGCGCTTCGCCGCGTCTGCCACGATCTCCGCCACTTCGTCGATAGGCGTGGAGAACTGCGGCGTGAGAATGACAATGAGGGCGCCCACGTTCGGATCGGAGAGGACGAGGTCGAGGGCGGACTTATAACGGTCGGTCGTGGCATCCCCAAGCAGGTCGACCGGATTGAGGACGCTCGCCGCCGGCGGAAGGGCGCGCCTCAGCTCCGCCATGGTCTGCTTGTCCAACGAAGCCAGGCTCAACCCCGCCCGCTCGATCGCATCCGTCGCCATAATGCCCGGACCTCCCGCGTTGGTGACGATCGCGACGGCACCGTTCCGTGGGAGGGGCTGGCGCGCCAGGGCAACGCCGAACTCGAAGAGCTGGCCTATCGACTCGGCGCGGATAACCCCCGTCTGCGTGAAGGCGGCTTCATAGGCCCGCTCGCTGCCGGCCAGGGAGCCTGTGTGGCTGCTCACGGCCCGCGAGCCGCCGCTCGTCACGCCCGCCTTTATGGCGACGATCGGCTTCTTCTTCGTGAACTCCCTCACGACCTGAATGAAGCGGGGCCCGTCGGAGATGCCTTCGAGGTAGGCGAGCACCACGTCCACGTGGGGGGACCCGGCCCAGGCGCTCAAGAAATCTATCTCGCTCAGGTCCGCCTTGTTGCCCAGGCTCACCAGGGACGCAAAGCCGACGTCCTCGGCGATGGCGATGTCGAGGACCGAGGTGCAGAGGGCGCCCGATTGGGACAGGAAGGCGATGTTCCCTTTGGGCGGCATGCCCGCGGCGAAGGTGGCATTCAACGGAGTGAACGTATCGATGAGACCCAGGCAGTTGGGACCGAGCACCGGCAGGTTGTACCGGTCGGCCGATTCGGCTATCGCACGCTCGGCCTTTAATCCTTCCGAGCCTGTTTCGCGGAAGCCGGCCGAGACGATGATGACCGCACGCACCCGCCGCCGGCCGCACTGCTCCACGGTATCCCGGACCTGGGAGGCGGGAATGGCAATCAAAGCCAGATCGATAGGATCGTTGAAGGCTTCGATGCTCTTGTAGCACGGAAGCCCGAGAAGCTGGTCCTTGCCGGGGTTGATGGGGTAGATCTTCCCCGTGAATTTGCTCTCGATGATGTTGTAGAGGATGGCATAGCCGGGTTTATCCTTCTTGTCACTCGCGCCGATTATTGCGACGGAACGGGGGGAGAAAAGGGGGTTAAGGTTTCTCGCGACCACAGGCACCCTTTGTCGTCATGCGATTAGCTCTCCTGAAGCGAGGTGGCGGTATTTAGTGTCCAGCTTAATTATATTCACAGCAACGCGCCTCCGCAACCTTCCCCTTCCTCTTTTTTCTCTTCGGCCTTCTCGTTGCTTTTCCGGTGCGGCATGGTATAATGAGGCCGTTTCACGCATCACGATCGGAAAGAGGAAGAGGAGGAGGACCGAATGACGACCGAAGAACTGGGCGAGCTATTTCTCG
>PLSJ01000348.1 GCA_003165115.1 Syntrophaceae bacterium
GGTCCCTATTTTTACCGCCATGGTGGACAGCGCGACCCATTTGCAGGAAGTCGCGCCCACACGCGAAAAATCGATCGCCTACTATGATCGGATCGTTCAGGGCGCGAAGGGGCTTGACGCGAACGACTACCTCTATCGCTGGGAGGCATCGGCCGATTACGATCCGGACGCGGGTCTCGAGAAGATCAGGACGAGGTTCCTTGCCATCAACTTTGCCGACGATCTCCTGAATCCGGCCGAGTTGAAAGCGGTGGAACGGGCCATGCTGAGGATCAAGAACGGCAAGTCGGTCCTGATCCCGGCTACCGGAAAGTCGCTCGGCCACCAGACCCAGTCACAGGGGGCGGTGTGGGGGCCGTACGTGGCCGAGTTCCTGAAAGACTTGCCGTGAAGTAAAGAGCGCCCGGCCGGATATAAGCCCGTGGCCTCCCGTCCCCCAAGACCTCTCTCGCGTCAATGAGTCGTTCGACGGGAACTGGGACGGCTCTTTCCGTCTTTCGCTTCCGTCGATTATCGACAAATTTGTCAGGAGAGAGTCCTTCGGCTCGACATTCCTGCGTGCAAAAAAAGGGGAGTCACACGCTCCCCTTCGCTGAAACCGTCACAATTGAACGGTTTTAGATGCGTAACAGGGCACGGCACAGTGGTTGCTACCGAGCCATGAGAGGCGGAAGGCACCGAAGACGGCCCTCCTCGCCCGACCAAAGAGAATATCCGCGGTGACCGGATGGGAGGATTGAATGGAAATGGCTTACATCACCTGGGGCGTGCTCTTCTTCCTTTTCATCGGCACGCTCCTCGTTTTACACGCAAAAGAGGGCAAGGCAGCGCGTCGGCGCGACTCAATGACAGACCCTATGTTTCGCCGCCGTCCCGGCTCCACACATCGGTAATCGCCCCTCACCCTCCCGCGGGGTCGGGTAAAAGCGACAGCGTCTTCGAGTATTCCTTGATGACAGCGCCGGCAAAGCGAACGGAGGGCCGTTCCTTTCGCGCAATCGCAGCCCTTGCCCTGCTGGCTCCCCCATTGTATGCGTGGAGCGCCGAGGGGAGGGTCGCAAAATCCTTGATGAGGCAGGAGAGGTGGTGGACCCCGATCCTTATATTCTTATCGGGATCGCGGAGCTGCGAATCACCTTTCCACTTCATGCCTATATCTTTTGCCACGGTCCTGCCGAGGGAAGGCTTTATCTGGAGCAGTCCCATGGCGCCCTTGCATGACACCGCATTGTTCTTGAAGTTGCTCTCCACTTTCATGAGAGCCAATATGAGGCGGTAATCAATTTGATATCGCCTGGATTCGTCATAGACGTGTCTCGCGATGGCCCGCATCTTCTTCTCGCTGAGGGTGACATTCTCGCTCTTCAGGTAGCCCATTGTGCCGGCTATAATACCGTGGCGGTCGCTTTTCCCCACGCGGGCTCTGGAGATGGTGGAATGAAACGAGACCAATGCCCCCGCTGTCTTCTCCTCGGGGCCGTCGGAAACGGTGGAATGGAATAAGAGAAACGCCACTCCCGCGACAAGGACCATGGCAACACTTCTCCGCATAGATTAAAGGGTGTGACCGGCTTGCGCATCTGTCAACCGGTCCAATAAGGAATTATTCGGGACAGGAAACAAGAAACCCTTTGCTTTGAGGGAAAAAAGCAATAGACGAAAAAAAGGTATGCATACGAAAAAGAACGTTACGATGACTTTAGAATGACATGACAGACCCAAAGGTCTGCACGTTACGGAGAACAACGATGTACGGCCCCGTATCGGACGATGGATGCCCGTGGCGGGGAACGAAAGGCCGCAAGCCCGAGTTCGCTTATCAACTCTTTTGCAAACGTTGGGCGCCCCGGTTATAATTCGGTAGAGTCGGTGTATCGCTTATGAGAGAAGGGAACGCAGCGGTGTTCGGGAAACGTCGCCCGTATTCCATGAGACCGGCGATTGTCCTTATCGTCCGGCGCACGCGAGGTCTCTGCCTCGCGGTCGCGCTGCTTTCGGTAAGTTGTGCAACGGCCGTTCCTTCGCGCCCGGACGCGGTGGTCATCAAGGATATGCCGTTCTTCAGCCAGGAGGCTTACCAGTGCGGGCCAACGGCCCTCGCCACGGTAATGGATTACTGGTACGGAAGGATGGGGACGGATAAGCGGACCGACCCGGAACAGATCGCTGCCGCGATCTACAGCCCTTCAGCCGGAGGCGTGCTCGGTCTCGACCTGGAAGTTTACGCGAGAAAACAGGGTTTCGAGACGGAACAGTATTCAGGCAACCTGGACGATCTGAGACAACGCGTCGACCGGGGGGTCCCCGCGATTATCTTTGTCAATTACGGCGTCCTCTTTGCCCAGGTAAACCACTTTATGGTGGTCACGGGGTATATGAAGGGCCACGTCATCGTCAATTCCGGATACCGGCAGAATCAGCCCGTGCCGGACGGAGAGCTGGAAAAGATATGGAAAAGAAATGGTTACTGGACGCTTGTCTTAAAGCCCTCGGCCTGACGCTCCTGGCCGTGCTCGCCTGCGCCTGCACGATCCCAAGGGTCGCTCTTATGCGTGACCCCCTGAGCCCGGAGGAGCATATCGATCTGGGGGTCTCGTATGAGAAAAGGGGCGAACTGGATGCAGCGTTGAAGGAGTATAAGACCGCCGCCAGGAAGAAGCCCCTTGCCTATCTCTATATGGGCAACATCTACTTCCAGCAAGGGTCGCTCGGCGAGGCGATAAAGTCATATAAAAAGGCCATAACGAAAACAGGTTCGCCCGAGGCTTACAATAACCTTGCCTGGCTTTACTACGTCAGCGGCACCAAGAGGGATGAGGCAGAGCAGTTGGCTGCACGTGCGGTGGAACTGTCACCGGCCTCCGACGCATTCAGGGATACGCTCGAGAAAATCAGGGAGAAGAAAGACTGGTCGAAAGCTCATATTCCACTACAGGGAGCGAGAGCATGACAAAGCCGCTCGTTTGGTATCTGGTGTTTCTCATTGCCTTTATATCCCTTGCGCCACGCGTCGATGCGGCATTCGTCTCCTCTGAGATGTCAACGGGCGCGTTCGGGGACAGGCACAGTGAGAGACAAAGGGTTGAGGCGTTTCTCGAGAGAAAGGTGGTAAAAGACCGGCTTCTTGACCTCGGCTTCACCATGCACGAGGTGGAAAACAAGCTTTCGGGCTTAAGCGAGAGCCAGGTCCACGATCTGGCAGGCAGGATAGAAGACGTGAAAGTCGGCGGGAGCGCCGAAGGCGTAATCATAGGCGTCCTTATCGTTCTGTTCGTGATCGGTGTGTTGTTGCCGCTTTTGGGCATCAGGGTGTGGCGGTAGGGATCTAGAGCAGGATCTTTCCTTTCGGTTCCGCGATAAATTCACCGATCACCCAAAAGGCGGTCTTGTTTTGGGCTGCCGCATCCTCAAACGCTTTCATGTTATCCTGATCGACGGCGATGAGCAGGCCGCCCGACGTCTGGGGATCGAAAAGGATATCGGTGAAAACCCCCCCCGTCTTCCCGACCACGCACTTTCCGTAGAAGTCCCTGTTCCTGTAGAGGCCGGCAGGCACGAAGCCCGACGCTGCCAGATCCACCGCTTCCTTGAAGTAGGGGATTTTTTCGGGGAAAAGCTGCACGCCTACCGAGTCTTTGAGCATTTCCGACAGATGGCCGGCAAGGCCAAAACCGGTCACGTCCGTTGCCGCATGGGCGCCCGCGACCCTCATCGCCTCTGCCGCCCGGTCATTCAGCGCGGCCATCACCTCTATGAGCCTTCCGGCCGCGGCCTCGCTGACCATGCCCCCTTTTATGCCCGTGTTGAGGATGCCCGTGCCCAGGGGCTTCGTGAGGATGAGGCGGTCGTGAGGTCTTGCCCCGCTATTCCTCACGATCTTTTCCGGATGCACGAGGCCGGTGACCGACAACCCGTACTTTATCTCCTTGTCGTCGACGCTGTGGCCGCCCAGAAGGCTGGCGCGAGCTTCGCGTATCTTGTCCGCCCCTCCCCTTATGATCTCCTTGAGAATTTTGATATCGTACGCCTTGGGCGCGAAACAAACGATATTCATGGCGGTCAGCGGCCGCGCTCCCATGGCGTAGATATCGCTGAACGCATTAGCGGCGGCGATCCGACCGAAGTCGTAGGGGTCGTCAACGATCGGGGTGAAGAAATCGACGGTCTGGACGAGCGCCAGCTCGTCGCTGATCCTGTAGACGCCCGCGTCCTCAAAACCTTCTATGCCCACAATCACGTTTTCGTCGGCAGGTATCTCCACTCCGCAAAGGATATCGGCTAGGTCCTCCGGACCTATTTTGGACGCTCAGCCCCCGCCTCGGACGTGTTTTGTCAAATGCTCAGCCATGACGGTCCTCTCCAGCCATAAAGAATGTGCATCTCGTGCTAGATTATAGCACAGTGCGCGGCAATACGCTCGCCTACAGCGATTCCCGGTGCGCTCATTT
>PLSJ01000155.1 GCA_003165115.1 Syntrophaceae bacterium
TTTGCCATCCCCAAGATCGTGAAGGGCATCGCTACCTACATGGATAGCCACGCCATTTCGACAGTGGACGAGATCAGAGGAGCAGCGCGTGCTTAGAATCGAGCCTTATGACCAACCCGTCGTCGCGGCGCTCGCGACGGGCCTCAGTCTCCCCCCTCTCGTCGCCAGGGTCCGCGCCACGCGGGGCATCAAGACGTGCGATGACGGGATGCGCTTCCTCCACCCCAGGATAGAGCACCTCTCCGACCCCTTCCTGCTGCCCGATATGGAGGCGGCCGTGAACGCGGTGGCCGGCGCGGTCGCGTCGGGCAAAAAGATCGGACTCTTTGGGGACTACGACGCCGACGGCGTCACCTCGACGGCCCTGATGGTCAATTTCCTCGGGGAGCTCGGGGTAAAGCCGGAAGTCTATCTGCCGGCGCGGTCCGAAGGCTACGGGCTCAACGCCGGGGCCGTGGAAACCCTGCGGGACAAGGGGGTAAAGCTTCTCGTCTGCCTTGACTGCGGCTCGTCCAACGCCAGAGAGATAGAGATTGCAAGGGGTTTCGGCATGGAGACGGTCGTCCTGGACCACCATGAAGTAGCCGAGCCGCACCCCCGTGCCCTGGCCCTTGTCAACCCCAAGAGAAAAGACGCGCTCTTTCCCACGAGGGAGCTTGCCGCCTGTGGCGTCACTTTCTTCTTCCTCATCGCCTTGAGGAGGACCATGCACGGGCAGGGCCGGCTCAGGCGTCCGATCAACCTGAAGCGGCAGCTCGACCTGGTGGCCGTGGGGACCGTGGCGGACATGGTGCCCCTGACGGGGGACAACCGCGTGCTCGTCAAATTCGGCATGGAGCAGATGCAGAAGCAGCCGAGGGAATGGCTCAAATCGTTCTTCAGGCAGAACCTGATCTTCTCGCAGAAGCTCGACGGCTATGCGCTCTCCTTCATCGTCATCCCTCGCATCAACGCGGCCGGGCGCGTCAGCCACCCGCTGGCCGCCCTCGAATTCCTGACGGCGACAGGAGAGGCGGAATGCGCGAGACTGCTTGCGGCGTTGAACGGGGCGAACAGGCAGCGCCAGGGCATGGAAGAGACCATTATCCGGGAGGCCCTGGGGATGATGGAGGGAGAGNNGATGGAGGGTGAAGGTCTCCCGGACAGGCAGACGGTCGTGCTCCACAAGGAGGACTGGCCCGTGGGGGTGATCGGCATCGCCGCCCAGAAGCTGGCGGAGAGCCAGGGGAAGCCCTGCATCATCTTTACGAGGATAGACGGGACATGGAAGGGCTCGGCGAGGAGCGTGCCGGGTCTCGACCTCTATGGCACGGTGAGCACCCTTTCCGGCCTCCTCGTGAAGTTCGGAGGCCACAAGTTCGCCTGCGGCCTGTCGGTCGATGAGGCGAACCTGCCCCGATTCCCCGGCGCGTTCGAGGATGCGGTAAGGGGCGCCCTTCGATGCGGCGAAAGGGCCGTCGGCGTCGACGCGGTCATAGAGTTCGAGGACCTGACGAGGGAACTGGTGGAATATATCGACCTGCTCGCGCCTTTCGGGTTCGGGAACCCGCGGCCGGGCTTCCTGCTTGCCCCCTCGCAGGTCTCCGTCAGCAACAGGTCGATAAGGTTGGTCGATCAGAAGAACCGCATCTGGTACGGGAACGTGCAGAAGAGGACAACGGAGATACCCGACTCACCCGGCGTAAAAGTTATCGCATGCCCGGCGATAAAGGAAAAGATGGGCGAAAAGTTCATACACCTCCATATAAGGGAGTTCGTCACAGGGTAGCGCCCCTTGGCGGCCGGACGCTTTTTGCGCCTGGCTTCGTCATCGTGCCCGGCCTGCATCCTCACGTACAAATAGTACGCTCCGGTGCGGGCCGGGCACGATTCCTCGCCATGCATCAAAAATCGCCTCGGCGGCCAAGGGGCGCTTTTCATGAAAGGAGAAAGAGGGGGTCTTCAAGGTTCATCGGGTTCAAACCCATAAGGAGGCAGACGGATGGCGAAGAGAGAAGAGCTTGAAAAACTTTTTGCGCAGTACGGATTTACTGATTTCAGATGGCTCAAGCCGAAGAACATAAGGGTGGCCCAGTGGGTCCGGCTGAGGTGCATGTTCGGATGTCCCGCGTACGGGCTCAAAGGCACCTGCCCGCCCAACGTCCCGTCCATCGAGCAGTGCAGGGAGTTCTTTTCCGAGTTCGATGAGATCGCGATGTTTCATTTTCAAAAGACCCTCGCGGACCCTGCGGAGCGCGTGCCCTGGGGCAGGGAAACCTTTCAGGGGCTCCTGAACCTGGAGAGGGAGGTATTCCTTACCGGGTACTACAAGGCCTTTCTGGTCGCCTTTGGCCCTTGCGACCAGTGCGAGGAGTGCTCCGGCAACCGGGTCGGCTGCAAAGACAAAAAGTCCGCCCGTCCGGGGGCAGACGCACTGGGGGTCGACGTCTATGCAACTGCCAGAGACGTCGGCTACCCGGTACAGGTCCTGAGAGACTACAAGGAGACGATGAACAGGTATGCGTTCCTCATGATCGAATGACCCCATTCCGGTTGGGGTACACGCGGAGTCGGTTCGATGAATGGGCAGGCGCGGAAAGCGATCCATAACAACTTTTGAAGGGGCAGGGCCGACAGGTCCTGCCCCTTCCGTCATGTCCGCTTAAGCGCCGGTCATTGGCCTGCTTTCCAGGGAAGGGGCCTCCTAACTATCGGCAATATCGTTACATTCTACCGCATTGACAAGTCCTCCCCCTCCATACTTAACTGTTTGCCTTGCCGGTCCAAAGGCAAAATTCACGTAAGTTGAGGCACAC
This sequence comes from Syntrophaceae bacterium, assembly GCA_003165115.1. Taxonomy (GTDB): domain Bacteria; phylum Desulfobacterota; class Syntrophorhabdia; order Syntrophorhabdales; family WCHB1-27; genus BOG-1155. The sequence continues at coordinate 2,796 of PLSJ01000155.1, forward strand.
GGGTTTTGAAAGTGTTGAAGAAACGAACACCTGTAATTGGCGTGGTTCTCGGTTCGCTTGTCGGCTTCTTTTTGGCGGTTCTCGTTCCTGTTGTTCCGCTGATGGCTCAGCCCCTTGTCTCCGGCGTTCATGGCACTGTCGCGAATGGGCAATCGATCACGGTGAATGGGTCGGGGTTTGGTTCCACCGGACCCAATGTAGTCCTTTTTGATGACTTTGAATTGGGCACGAACGGCAATGCGATAAAGTCGGGGGCAGGGTCGGCGCAGGAAGGCCAGTGGAGCGTTGTTTCCGGTACACCGACCCCTGTTTACAGCAATGCCGCTTCCGTGAGCGGCTCTCTGGCTTTTAGAGCGGATATGTCTACCTTTTGGAGAAATTATGCCGAGACGAACCTTCCGACCGGTACGACGGAGATCTTCTTCTCCTATTGGATGTATCTTCCTCCGGGCAACCAAATACCCGGAGGTCCGTCGAGCCCGAATTGGAAGATTATATGGCTGGGTGGCCCCAGCCACGTTCAGGGATCGGACCTGATAGTCCCCATCGACCTGGGGGGCTCGTATGCCGTGTCGTGCAACGTCTGCCCTTATTCTTCAAGTGCGCCGTATCTGACTAATCTTTCCTTTACCCCCGGAACGTGGCACCG
>PLSJ01000018.1:0-1609 GCA_003165115.1 Syntrophaceae bacterium
TGGCCGACTTCATCGGAATACCCAATATGTTGAAAGCTTCAGGGGACGCAAGCACGTCTACCTCGACGTCGATGAGTGGAAGTACTGGACCATGGGTTCGCCTCTCGACGATACGATCCTCATCAACAGGGCAAGAACAGAAAAGCAACGCAACATCTGTAGCTGAAAGAAACTTACCCGGCCGTCCGCATAACGCACAAAAAAATGAAAGCCCGAAAAAAAGTTCTTGACAAAATTATCCCCTTATTAGATACTTATCAGATAAGTATCTGGTACTCATCGACTCATAGGAGGGCGGATGGCAAAGATCAAGAAGGTTAAGTCTTTTACCATGGATGAGGGACCTTATGAAGCCCTGTTCTCGATGTTCAAGGCAAATTACGTCGATGTCAGCCTTTCCTACTGCCTGAACAAGTATATTAAAGAACTCTTGCGGTATTTAGAGGCAATCCAGGGCGAAATGAATAGGACGGGCCAATACACGATGCCGATGTCCTTCGTGATTGAGACGGTCGCACGGAAGCCGATCTTCCAAGTTCCAGAGGACAAGTTGTCGGCGGGGTCGGAAGAATCCGCATTAATGGCCGAGGTTAAAGACCTACAAAGAGAGTATGACCGCTATAACAAGAAAGGCGGCGCAGAGGTCGATGAAGCGCAGAGTCGAGAACTCGACACCATGACGGCGATGCTGAAGTTCGCGAAAGTGGTTGCTAAGGTCGCAGTCAGAGAAATAACGGGGCACAAACTTACGGACGATGAATATATAGAGATGTTCAAGAAGGAAGGCGGTAAGCCACTCCAGAAGGCAGTGAGGGAGAGATTAGCACCGGCGTTGGGGTTTAGTCCCACAGGCAGTAAAGGAAAGTCCAGAGCGAAGACGAAGAAAGACGCGGAGGAATAAGCGAGGTTTCACGGTGAAAAGCAACAGACCTCCAGATTCAGTTCATAGGCGGCTTTACCCGATCAAGGAGGCGGCGGGTTACATGGGCTTCAGTCCGTGGACCGTGAGAGGGCTTATATGGAAGGGGGAAATACCTCACATTAACGTGGCTGGTAAGTACTTCCTGGATATTACAGACATGGACAGGTGGATCGAGATCAACAAGACCAAGTTTACCTTTTAGGAGGGGGCTGACATGGGAAGCATGTATCGGCGCGGGGAAATATGGTGGGTCAAGTATTACCGTAATGGGAAACCCTACCGCGAAAGCAGCCATTCAGACAAGGAAGGTGAAGCCAAGAGGCTGCTTAAGAAGCGGGAGGGGGAGATTGTCGAGGGTCGTTTCCAGGGGCTTAGGGTCGAACGGATCAGGTTCGACGAGATCGCCGCCGACTTCATCACCGATTACAAGATGAACGGGAAAAAATCCCTTGAGCGGGCGGAGAGAAGCAAGAGGCGGTTGGAGAAGACGTTCGAGGGGTATCGGGTCGCCGACATCACCACGTCGCGGATCAAGGAATATATCACGCATAGACAGGACGAAGACGCCGAGAACGCCACAATCAACCGGGAGCTCGCCGCCCTTAAGAGGATGTATTCCCTCGCGGCGAAGTGTACGCCGCCGAAGGTACTTCACGTACCGTACATACCGAAGCTCAAAGAAAACAA
>PLSJ01000018.1:1696-2813 GCA_003165115.1 Syntrophaceae bacterium
ATCCCGACTGCCCTTATGTCTTCTTTCGACAGGGGCAGAGGCTAAAGGAATTCCGGGGAGCCTGGGAAAATGCCTGCGAGCGGGCCGGTATGCCGGGCAAGCTCCTTCACGATCTGCGGAGAACGGCCGTGAGAAACATGGTCCGTGCCGGGGTAACGGAAAAGGTCGCCATGAAAATCAGCGGCCACAAGACGCGGGCGGTCTTCGACCGTTACAACATCACGAACGAGGAAGATTTGAAGAGGGCCTGTGAGCAGGTCGCCGCCCTGCACGAAGAGAACCGAGAAATTACCGAACGGGCACAGTCGGGCACAATTCCGGGCACAATACCAATATTAAAGGAGAAAAGATAAATGAGAATGACTCGTAAACTCTTGCAATCATTGAATGCCTGGGACCGGAATCGAACCGGTATGGNNAGGGATTTTAAGTCCCTTGCGTCTACCTATTCCGCCACCCAGGCAACACCTAACTTATAATAGGAATCGCTGTTTTTGTCAATATTTAAGGGCATGCGCGACGGGCGGCGGCGCTTTCCGTTTCGCGCATCAAGGTATCTGCAAGGCGGCTGCCTGAGACTTCGGAATGGGGATCAGGCCGTTTGGCCCGTCTCCGCTTCTTCGAGCTCGGTCTCCATCGCTTCGAGAAGCAGCCTAGCGGAGAGTGGTTTGCTGAGCACTCTTTTCACGTTGGGTGTTTCCTGGACCGCGTTCAGGGAGGGAAAATAGGCGCTGATGAGGATCACGGGGATATTCGGGTTGATTTTCAGCATCTCCCTGGCAAGGTCGTAGCCGGAGATTTCGGGCATCCTGATGTCGGCGACCACGATGTCTATCTTCGTGACATGCATTTGAAAAAAGACGAGCGCCTCCTGTGGGTCGGTGAAGGCGGCGTGCCGATAGCCGTGCCTCCCCATCACTTCCTCCAGGTATTCCTTGACGAGTCCTTCGTCATCTATCACAAGCACGAATTTTTCTTTCATCTGTTTTCACCCCCTTTTAAGACAAGGCGCATGGCGGAGCTTTCGCATGGACATCACTCATTGCAACTCATCTGAAGAAATATAAGACCTGTATGGAAAGACGCAAATCAACGTTATATATACTCATGACCGAAG
>PLSJ01000008.1 GCA_003165115.1 Syntrophaceae bacterium
TAACAGATGGCCGGTTTGGATCATATCGGGTGGCCGCTTTGCGTCGGAATACGCAGGTGGATAAGGACATCGAGAAAAAGGTGGATGCCCGGCACATACCGACTCTCTTCGAGTTGATGGAGAGATCCGATTTCGTTTCCGTTCATATTCCCTATGGCCCTCCGACGGAGAGAATTATTAACTACGAGGTTCTTTCTCATATGAAGCCAAGCGCGTACTTTATCAACACATCGCGCGGCGGCCTGGTCGATGAAAAGGGCCTTTACAGGATCCTTGCCGAAAAGAAGATCGCCGCTGCAGCCCTCGATGTGTACCGTTGGGAGCCCGTTCCCACGGACTGCCCTCTCCTTGGGCTCGACACGATTGTCTGGTCAACGCACAATGCGGGCGGGGCTCCGGAGTTCATGTTGGAAGAAAGTCGTGGAGTGCTTCGAAACATCGGTCGGGTGCTCAGGGGCGAGGAGCCGGAAGGCTGGGTCAACAAACCATGATCCTCACTTTCCGTGAATCTGCATAACCTGCTCCTCTCCAACGGTCAGTGGATCGATCACGACCACCGTTATGTTGTCACGTCCCCCGGCTTCATTCGCGCGCCTGATCAACTCGCGGCAGGTGGCTCGAGGAGACTCTCCCCTGACATGACGGCCTGGATTTCCTCGTCCGGAAGCATATCCCATAAGCCGTCGGAACACATAAGTATCCTTTCTCCCGGTCTCAACTCGCGGGTTTCGTACTCCGATTCGATGGGAGAACGTTGGCCGATTACCTGGGTGACGATGTTCTTCATGTAATGGGTGCGTGCCTCCTCGGGCGTCAACTTGTCGAGGCGCACCAAATCCCACACGTAGCTATGGTCGCGTCCTATTTGCTCAATGATCGAAGCGGATGTTACGTAACAACGGGCATCACCCGCGTGACATGCGTGGAGTGTGGAACCATTCAAAAGGGCCACGACAAGGGTGCAACCCATGCCCAACAAAGAAGCGTCCGTCTGGCTCTTCCCATACACCCTTTTGCTCACCTGAGCGAATGAAAGCTGCATCATGTCCCTTATTGCGTGGGGCTCTCGCCGGAGCCGGTCTACCAGATCTTCGGTAAAGAAGTCTTCGAAAAACTTTATGGCCTCGGCCGCCGCCACCTCTCCTGCGTTGTGATCGCCCATACCATCGGCGATTATGTAAATGTCACGTCCGGCCATAATGGCGAAGGCGTCTTCATTGTTCTCTCGCCACTGACCTGGATCGGTCTGCCCGGCTGCACGAAGTTGCTCGTCATCGGCAACGCCGGAAAGCCTTCCCGTAAAACCTTTTGTCAAAGTACCTCGCTTTTCGAACCAGAACAGAGAGTGGCCGGGTACTGTGTATATATTGCCATTCTCACACCGGCGCACGTGATGTCAACAGAGAATAGGAACTTTCAAAATTGACATCGCCATTCGATTTCGCTGCAAAAGAGAAGCTTTTGTGTTGCATATCCCCGTATTAAAGCTACAATATAGGAAAATCCAGAGGGAGGAAACAGCAGATGACTAAGGCCGATTTGGTGGACGTAATGGCGAAGGCAGGGAACATCACGAAGGCACAGGCAGAGAAGGCTTTATCAGCTCTTACGGAAAGCGTCAAATCCTCTCTTGGTAAAGGAGAAAGGGTTGTCCTGCCCGGTATTGGCAGCATGTCCTGCACCCAGAGGAAGGCGAGGAACGGCCGGAACCCCCAGACGGGAAAAGAGATCAAGATTCCTGCCAGGACCGCCGTGAAGTTCTCCCTTGCAGCGGCCGTGAAGTCCATGCTCAATCCGCTGAAGAAACCGGCGGCAAAGAAGAAGTAACTTACAATCGGAGGTATTCGTGGCATATGACAGGGAGTCCATTCTTCAGCAATATCCGAAAGAGATCACGCACATTCTCAAGGCAACGACTGCCGACCCGAAAGATGAAACGGCGCGGCTGAAGGTCGCCACGACCCTCGCAAGAGCACTGTCGTTTACGAAGATCCGGACAGGTGAGGACCGCACCCCTCAGGATACCGAGGTTTACAAGGTGGCTGCGGCGATACGGCAGGCTAAGGATCGGGAACAGTTCAAAACGTTGCTCCGGCAGGCAATACCGAAGCCAAAACCCCATATTCTCAAAAAGTATAACTTGGCCTGGAACGTCCCTTGGTTAACCGAGCAGGAGCAGGAAGAGAAGCCGAGGAGACGGCGGGCAAGAAAGGCAGAGGTAAGCGAGTCTGTCCCGGACATCAATACAAGGATCGATGTCCTTGAGGCAGCCATTAAGCAAATTCAGAGCCAGTTGTCGGATCTCCAGATAAAGAGCGAACCCTCAGGAACGGGGAAACTGAGCAAGCAGGTGGATGAGGTGCTTCAAAAACTGAAGGCACACCAACATGACCGGGAGGATGGCAAGGCATATATACTGGAGAAAAAGGAGATATGATCTCCCGACGGTCTCTCGGTATCATCGAGTGCGAGTGCGGTAAATCCTTTCCGGGCATGGACACCCGGCTGATCCACGGCTGATCAGGTCATGGTAGAAGCGGGTTCCGCCATATTCCATGATCCGAGGGACGTCGATCTTTTTCCTCTTCACGTCTATGGATCGCTGGATCATCGCAACATCGTCAGGGTCACCGTCATGGAGATAGGAAAACTTCAAAAGATTTCCCAGAGGTAGCAAGGATGGAATCTCATAATAGTCTGCGCCTGGCGGGCCATCCCTCCCGATGGACCACCAGAGGAGAGGCCTGGGTTTCCCGAGCATCATCGTGGCAGTGTAGAAAGGGTCACACGGCGAGAGAAATACCAGGTCATAGGGGACCTCCTTCCCTCCCGCATGGATGCCGTATGTGAGGTCATATCCACGCAAGAAGGGCGCGTCTTCTCCGCTCAGCAGATATTTCATGTACAGGGTCCAGCGGGCCACCCGGTGCTCTAGAGGAAATGAATCCTGTGAATCGAGGTACACTTCGTTCGACCGGAAGGCAATGTCGAAAATCATCCGACCATCGGCCGGGAGGGCAACATCTCTTCCGACCATGTAGGTTCGATGATGGTTGTGCTGGGCCAGGATCACCCCAACAGGACGCTCTTTCTCGTCCAGGGCCAGGTGGATCGCCACAAAGTTATCCAGCTGGTGCCAGTCATTGAGGTCGAAACCAGCCAGTTTCAAGAACGTCTCAAAGCCCGTGGGTAACCGGGCGGGAAGCCCGCTCGTCGCAAAGACGACGTTATATTTGAGAAAGGTGAAATTCCGGGAAACCTCGCCTCCGATCCCGTCCGGAAAGGTTACAGCCTCCCGGTACACTCTCCCGTACACGGCGGGCCTGTGCTCCTCATTCACGCAGTTATCCCTTTCAAATCCCACCCACCTCTGTAGTCCGGCCGCGCGAAACCGGTCAAGCTGCAGGTCGAGGTAGGCTGAGGGATTATGCTGGTTCGCCCTGAGTGCCTCAGGCGTCACGCGTTCGATCATAACCATGCCTCCGGGGTACCGGCGGAGGATGGTATAAGGCAGGTAATCCCGGTAGAAGTCGATAGGGTATTGACCGCCGGGCGGCAGGACCAGTCTTGGACGGTATTTGTGGAGAAGCTTCTTGTCCACGTCTCCCGTGAGCGTAATCGGTTCCCCGTTACGGCAGTGGTCGGCGTAGTATTCTTTAAATCCCGGATAATCGGCAAACGTTCGATAGCCTTTGCTTTCGACTCCGCAGCCTGGAAGCGCAAAGCTGAGCATTAGTGCAAACGCTACAATTTGATAGTACATCCTCGGATGTGCCGACCTCCTTGGTCCTTGGAAGGCGCTGGTTTATCGTAGGTAGCAGCATGCCCAATGTCAACGGCAGAAAATGCCCGCTTCTCTCTTCAGACATGGGTCATAAAGGGATATCTCCGAGGACAGGAAGTGCGTTGCCCAGAGGAAGGGCAGCTTCCTGTAAGCCGAGCCTTTGGTAGTTCCCCCGAGGATGCAACATTTGAAATGCAAATCTTCAATTTGTGCTTGAAAACAGGGGCTATTTCCACGGGTAATTTTCGGTGATTATTACTTTGACGAGGGGATAGAATGTGGTATGGTATGAAAAAGAGCTTCGGAAGGTGCCCAAGTGGACGAAAACGAAGGCAATCACCTATCGCCCACAAAAACCGGAAGGGGGATGAAGTGACTCTAAGCATGAAGGATCGGCTGGATGGTTTACCGCTGTCCCGCTGGCATTGGAAAGTGATGCTGATATGTTCACTGGGGTTTTTGTTTGACGGCATGGACAATATGATGATTTCATTTGCCCTTCCGGTATTGATCGGTGCCTGGAAACTTACTTCCCGACAAGTCGGTATGATCGGAAGTGCCGGCGTTGTTGGTATGGTGATAGGATCATTCGTTTTTGGAAGTTTGGCCGATTATCGGGGTAGAAGATATGTCTTCCAGACGACTATACTTGTGTATAGTATTTTCACGGGCTTTTGCGCATTATCTATGAATTGGGTAATGCTCATCGTCTTTCGCCTGTTTGTAGGGACTGGGGTTGGAGGCCTTATTCCGGTTGACACCGCATACCTGGCAGAGATGACTCCTCCCAAATACCGTGGAAAATTCCTTAGCCTCTTTAACGGAGCATGGGCAATTGGAGCCGCGATCGCGGGTCTCCTGTCTTATTTCTTGGTTCCGGCTTTCGGTTGGCGGATTCTGTTCGTCATAGGCGTATTGCCGGCCTTAGTAGTTTTTTGGATCCGAAGATCCCTTCCCGAATCTCCCCGCTACCTTGTAACGAAGAAGAAATTTGAGGAAGCCAAAAAAGAAATCTTTGAGATCGAAAGAAGAGTGCTGGGCAAAGCGTCAGAAGAGGACGTAGTTTTTGATACGAATGCAGAGCTAAGCCCCCACTCCAGTTTTGCAGAGCTTTGGACTCCGCGTTTGCTAAGATCTACAATTATCTCGATGATTCTCTGGTGGTGTCTGTCGTTTGCCTATTTTGGTATTTTTATTTGGTTGCCCACTTTACTGACCAAAATGGGCGTACCGATGGCCAGGGGGTTTCTTTTGACAACCATCACCCTTCTATGCCAAATTCCTGGCTTCATCGCTGCTGCCTATTCAACAGATACCTTCGGGAGGAGAAAAACTCTTGCCGTATCATTCATCTTTTTTGCTTTTTTTTACTTACCTTTTTTTTCATGCAAGCACCCAAGGAATGGCGTTGGCTTCCTTAATGCCACTGGCTTTCTTCAACGCAGTCGCCTGGTGTGCAGTATACGCTTATACTCCGGAATTATTCCCGACGCGAGCAAGAGGTACGGGAGGCGGTTGGGCTTCCACTTTTGGCCGCACGGGATCGATTATTGCTCCAGCCCTTGTCGGCGTTTTTGTTGATATAAGCCGGACCGCAGTAATGTGGGTATTTGTTGGCGTGCTGATCCTTGCCGCCGTAACTGCCTTGGTGGGTATCGAAACAAAAGGTAAACGTTTGGAAGATCTTTGGCCGGATTAACAGTTCTCTGCGGCAAAGGGGCCATTGAAATAAAGGGAGATTTACGGGATGTTGATGTACAAATCAGGCCTGACCTAACCGCTCGCGTCGATTCCCCCTAGGAGCTTCAAGATAAGGGGCCGATCAACGGGGAGAAGATCGGCATCAAGGCCATCGTCAGTATTAAGATGCCGTCCCGCAAAGCACTAGACGAGGCCGAAGGTTGAATTCTAGCGATGAGGAAGAATAGATCGAACGAAATGCAGACAGGAGGAAGCGGAGATGATAGATGACTTGAGAATGCAATTGGAAGCCGTGGAAGACTGGGGAGAGGTGTTGCATATCCGGAAGGAGGTAGACCCCCGGTTTGAGCTTCCGGCGATTTGCAAAAAGCTCGAGGCGGGAAAAGCAGTAATCTTCGAAAAGGTAAAGGGATATTCCATGCCCGTGGTGGTGGGCCTGGACAACAGCCGTTCCCGAATGGCCCGCGTCCTGGGCACCGATGACTTCGGCCTGACTCTCCGATATCTGGAGGCGATCCGCAGTCCCTTGCCCCCGGTGGTCGTAAAAGACGGGCCCGTCAAGGAAGTAAAGATTACCGGGAAGATCGACCTCCTGAATACCCTGCCGGTCATCACTCACTACGAGAAAGACGGGGGACCGTATATCACCGCTGGGGTAGTCATAGCCGAAGACAAAAGCCACGGCATTCGCAATATCTCCTATCAGCGGATGCAAATCACGGGGAAAGATGAGATCGGGCTTCTCATTCAGCCCCGGCATCTCTGGAAGCTCTACTCGGACAGAGAAAAAGAGAACCAACCTTTGGAAGTGGCCGTGGTCATCGGGCTGGATACCGCCATCCGCCTCGCCGGGGCGACCTGGGGTTCCCTGATTCCCCTGGGTTTCGATGAACTCTCCATTGCCGGAGCCCTGAGACAGAAGGCCGTGGAGATCGTACCCTGCGAAACCGTGGGCGTCATGGTCCCCGCCCGGGCGGAGATCGTCCTGGAAGGAGAAATCCTGCCGGGGACGCGAAAGAGCGAAGGCCCTTTTGCGGAGTTCACCGGGACCTACGGTGACGTCTGGGAGAATCCCGTTCTCCGGGTGAANNCGGTGAAAACCATAACCCACCGGAAGGAGCCCATCTATCAGGATCTCTTAACCTTCACGCCTGAACATCATCTGCTCCTGGCCGTCCCCTATGAGCCCGTGGTCTACCAGGCAGTCAAGACCTATGTCCCCGGAACAAGGGCGGTGCATATTACCCCGGCCGGTTGTGGCAAGTTTCACGCCGTAGTCTGCATCCGGAAGGAACATGAGGGAGACGGCAAGGACGCGATCCTGGCCGGCCTCTACAGCGTCCGGGACATCAAGCTGGTCACGGTGGTGGATGAGGACGTGGACCCTTTTAACCCCCGAGAGGTGGAGTGGGCGATGGCCACGCGATTTCAGGCAGACAGAGACTTGGTTATAATTTCCGGGGCCAAGGGTAATGAGCTGGATCCCTCCTGCCCCCAGCTGGCCCTGACGGCCAAGATGGGGATTGATGCCACCAAGCCCTTAGCCCGGAGTGAGCGGTTCGAGAAGATCCGCATCCCCGGGGTTGAAGACCTCAAGATCCAGGATTATTTATGACCCGGAAGCCATTCATTCTACAGCCGTGGCCGGTGCTTCCGGCGCCATTTATGGGGTCCGCCTGCCCGATGTTCTGCGGGAACGATCCGTCGAGATTCATCCGGTTCTCAGCCCGTGGGCGGAGAAGACCATTGCTCTACGGAATATGACCCTGGCTGCATAGGCGGGAGCTACCATACTTCCGCCTATGCACGGTTTCTATTTTAAGCCCCAATCGATCCAGGATCTCATCGATCATGTGGTGGGAAAGGCTTTGGACCTTTTGGAGATAGACCACCGTCTCTTCCTCCGGTGGGGGATATGAACCCGTAAATTCTGGGAGATCAGAAAACTACCATAGACCTTGTTGGTGGTCTTCTGAATGTGGCAAGACTGTGGATATTTTCCTTCGTCTTCTCTGAAATGGTATAAAAAGTTTATCTAAATTTCTTGCTTACCCTGGGCCATGCCGATATCCGGACAACCCAGAACTATTTTCACATGAGAATGACGAAACTGAGTGATATCCTTAACCAGAGAAAACCCTATCAGGGAGGGTTGAGAGGCATATTTGACCTGGAAAACGGCTCGTGCTGCGATGGGTGCGCCGGTACTTTTCACCGAGATACAGAGCTTCACGCGGCACTGGTTAATGTGGTGGGACCGCCTAAGAAATCTTATTGACCTTATCTCGACGGGATGTCAGAATGGAATGGACGTGCGCACGGAACGGGGTGAAGAACCGCCGACGAGTTCTTGAATTACGTAAGATATCCCGTCGCCGCTTAGCTAGTGCCCATCCGGAAACC
>PLSJ01000508.1 GCA_003165115.1 Syntrophaceae bacterium
TAGGAGGCGTGCGTTGAGTGAGGACCTGGTAATACAAATATTCAGAGACTGCTTGAAGACGGCCCTCCTTATCTCGGCCCCCCTGCTCGGCGCGGCCATCGTGGTCGGCCTCACGGTCAGCATATTCCAGGCCGCGACCCAGATACATGAGGCGAGCCTGGCGTTCGTCCCGAAGATACTGGCCATCGTCGTATGTCTCATCGTCCTGGCGCCGTGGATGTTGCAGGTCCTTGTGGCGTTTACCACCGGGATTATCTCGAATATCCCGGTTTACGTGAGGTAGGTGCTTATGATCGACATAAGTCTCGAGGCGCAGAAATTCGTTCTCGTCTTCTTCCGGGTCGTCTCGATGATCTGGTTCCTGCCCCTTTTTGAGTCGACGAGCGTATCAGCCGTCTACAAGGCGGGCCTGTCCATGCTTATCGCCTTCCTTCTTTTCGAATCGGTGGTTGTGCCGGATTTCGGGGGGGATGCCTTTCTCCTTCTGATCGCGGTAGGGAAGGAGGTCCTTATCGGCCTTTCCATGGGGTTCTTCGTGAGGATACTCTTCTCCGCGGTAAGCGCGGCGGGAGAGGTGGTTTCCATGCAATCGGGGCTTTCCTTCGCCCGTTCGATGGACCCGACGATGATGGCGCAGTCGACGGTCCTCGAACAGTTCCAGGGCCTGCTTGCCGCCATGATCTTCTTGGGGATAGACGGCCATCACGTCCTCTTGAAAAGTGTCGCGAAGAGCCTAAGGGATGTGCCTCCGGGCGCGATCGTGGTAAGACCGGCCCTTTTCGAGTTCGTGATCGACGCCACGGGAAAAATCTTTGGAGCGAGCCTGAGAATCTGCGCCCCCGTGATAGTGACGCTCTTTCTTATGGAGATCGGGTTAGGCATTCTGGCGCGCCTGATCCCGCAGGTAAACGTCTTCATCGAGGGTTCGTCGATGAAAGTCCTCGTGACGCTCGCCATGCTGGGATGCGCCCTCAACCTGATGGTTCCCGTGATTGCGGGGCTTTTCAGAGGCCTTGACGGCGACATGCTGAGAATCATCAAGTCCGTAATGTGAGGAAAAGGTAGGACATGGCGGATAGCTACCAGGAAAAAACCGAGCAGCCGACCGAAAAACGGTTCCAGGATGCGCGAAAGAAAGGGCAGGTGGCGCAGTCGCCGGAGCTTGCGTCCTGCTTCGTCATCCTCTTCATGGCCCTCTTCCTGTATGGCTCCATGTCCAGGGGTTTCGATAAGATGTTCGCTATCTATTCGCGCTACATCAGGAATTCCAATATCGAGATCACCGTGTCGAGTGCGCGGGACGTGCTCTCCTTTGCCGCGTATCAATGGCTCGAAATGGTGGTCCCCATCTTTGTCCTGCTCGTTGCCATAGGCGTTTTGTCCTCATTCGTTCAGACGGGCTTCATGTGGAGCTTCGAAGTGCTCAGCCCGAAGATGGAGACCCTCAACCCCTTCACAGGGGTGAAGAAGCTCGTTTCCGGAAAGTCTTTCTTCGAAGTGCTCAAAGCGGTCATCAAGATAGGCATCCTCTGCTATATCGTCTATTCGCTGATCATGAAAGACCTGCCTGTCATCCTCTCCCTCGGGACACAGGACCCGGTGTCGATAGTCGGCTACATCGGGCGGACGTCCTTCGGTCTGGCGACCAAGCTCGGCATCATCTTCCTCTTTGTCGCGGGTCTCGATTATATGAAGCAGAGGTGGCAGCAGAAGAAGGACCTCATGATGACGCACCAGGAGATCAGGGAGGAATTCAAGGAGAGGGAGGGCAGCCCGCTCGTGAAATCGAGGATGCGCAGCCTTCAGAGGGAGATGGCGCGGAGAAGGATGATAGAGGACGTGAAGAAGGCCGAGGTGGTGGTGACGAACCCGACGACATACGCCGTGGCGATCATGTACGTCGCAAAAGAGATGCCCGCCCCCAGGATCGTTGCCAAGGGGGGAGGGTTTGTCGCGGAGCAGATAAAGAAGACGGCCAGGCTGCATGGCGTCACGATCATCGAGAACAAGCCCGTTGCGCGGGCGCTCTTCTTTGCCGTAAAGATAGGGGATTACATCCCTGAAACATTCTATGTCATCGTCGCGGAGCTTCTCGCCCAGGTATACAAGCAAAGGAACAAGGTGATCCTCTAATGGAAAAGATCGCGAACCAGATAAGGGATAAGGGCGACGTCATCATCGCCTTCAGCGTTGTCTTCGTCATACTTATCATGCTCATCCCGCTCAACGCCTTCCTCGCGGATATGTTCCTGACGGTGAGCATCTCGGTCTCCCTGCTGATCCTCTTTATAGGGATGTATATACGGAGGCCCCTCGACTTCTCGGTGTTTCCCTCGGTGCTCCTGATAACGACGCTCTTCAGGCTCTCCCTGAACATCGCGTCCACGAGGCTGATACTCCTCCACGGCGACGAGGGACCACAGGCCGCGGGGAAGCTGATCAAGGCGTTCGGCACGTTCATCGTGGGGGGAAATTATGTAGTCGGCTGCGTCGTCTTCCTCATCCTCATCATCATAAATTTCGTCGTTATCACGAAAGGCGCGGGAAGGGTCGCGGAGGTCGCCGCGCGGTTCACCCTCGACGCGATGCCGGGTAAGCAGATGAGCATAGACGCGGACCTGAACGCGGGGCTCATCGACGATGTCACCGCGAGAAAAAGAAGACAGAACGTCGAGATCGAGGCGGACTTTTACGGCGCCATGGACGGTGCGAGCAAGTTCGTCAGGGGAGACGCCATAGCCGGCATCATCATCGTGTTCGTCAATATACTGGGTGGCTTCGCCATAGGGGTGCTGCAGAAAGGCATGGCCGTGACGGAAGCCCTGGCGGTCTATACCATCCTGACGATAGGGGAAGGCCTGGTAAGCCAGATACCGGCGCTGCTCACTTCGACGGCGGCAGGCATCATCGTCACCAGGGCCGCCAGCGAGTCGAACCTGGGCCGGGATGTGGTCGCCCAGATCTTTACGCAGCCGAAAGCGATCCTGCTTGCCTCCGTCATCATACTCGCCATAGGCATCGTGCCGGGCATGCCGCTTATGCCTTTTATGGCGCTGTCGAGCATGACCTTTGCCGTCAGCTACGTCATCAACAAGGCGAAGAAAGAGGAGGAAGAGGCGCTGCCCCAGGAGTTGCCGGTGGTGGAAAAGGAGAAAGAAGAGACGGTCCAGCCGATCGAAGTCCTGGAGCTGGAGATCGGCTACGCGCTCATCCCCATCGTCGATGCCGACCAGGGCGGAGAGCTGCTGGATAAGATAAGGGCCATAAGAAAACAGATGGCCATGGAGCTGGGCATCGTCGTTCCCCCTATGAAACTGAAGGATAACCTCCAGCTAAAGGCAGGCGAGTACGTGATCCAGTTGAAAGGGATAGAAGTGGGAAGGGGTGACCTTCTCCTTGGCCACGTCCTTGCGATGAGCCCCGAGGGCAACGAGAAAGTGGTGGACGGCATACCGACGCGCGAGCCCGTCTTCAGCCTCGAAGCATACTGGGTCAAGGAGAAAGACCGTGACAAATGCATCGCGGACGGTTTCACCATAGTGGACCACCCGACTATCATTGCTACCCATCTTACGGAGATCGTAAGGAACAACGCCCACGAGCTGATGACGCGGCGCGAGACGCAGAAGTTGATAGAATCGATCTCAACAAGCCACCAGAAGGTCATGGAGGAGATTACCCAGAGTCAGGTCAGCATGGGCGTTATTCAGAAGGTGCTCCAAAACCTCCTGAGGGAACAGGTATCGATCAGGGACCTAGTGACGATCTTAGAGGCGATCGCCGACTCCTGCGGCACCATAAAGGACCCGGACATTATCACCGAATATGTGCGGCAAAAGATGGCGCGCAGTATTTTGAAGCCCTACCTCGTCGACGGCGTGCTCAATATAGTGCTCCTTGAGAAATCACTTGAGGAAAAGGTGATCGCCGGTCTCCAAAGCTCGGAGCAGGGCGGCTTTCTTGCGTTCGACCTCAATTTCGGCCAGAAACTCGTCGAAAAGATCGGTGAGGAGGCAAGGAAGGTAATGCTGAAGAGCCTCCAGCCTATCCTGCTGGTGCATCCGATCATAAGGGGGAAGCTGAGAAAGTTCCTCGAAAGGCATTTACAAGGCATCGCCGTCATCTCTCACAACGAGATCCCTCCACATATAAAGATACAATCCGTG
The DNA here is from genome assembly GCA_003165115.1 of Syntrophaceae bacterium. Lineage (GTDB taxonomy): Bacteria > Desulfobacterota > Syntrophorhabdia > Syntrophorhabdales > WCHB1-27 > BOG-1155. The sequence continues at coordinate 4,167 of PLSJ01000508.1, forward strand.
GGGATCGTAAAGATGAACGAGCAGTAGTCCTATCACATGGAGATTGAGGTGCAAGCGTGAACCAATCACTGTCCGAGGCAAGCAGCATGATCAGGAAAAGAAGAACCATTTCCATCACCAGCGGCAAAGGCGGCGTGGGAAAGTCTTCCATCGTCTCCAATATGGCGTACATGCTGAGCAGCATGGGTCAGCTTACCTACATTTTTGACGCCGACCTCTCCCTCGGCAACATCGACGTCATGTTCGGCATGGTGCCCAAATTCAATGTGAGGGACCTGATAGAGGGAAAGAAACATATCACCGACATAGTTGCCGAAGGGCCGTTCGGCATAAAGATCATTCCCGCCACCTCGGGCGTGGCCGAGCTTTCCCATCTGAGCATGGAAGAAAGGCAGATACTCGTCTCTTCTTTCAGGGAATTGCCGGATTACGACTTCCTTATCGTGGACACCTCGGCCGGCCTGTCGTCGAACGTCGTCTATTTTAACGCCATAAGTGACGATATCTTCATTGTGGTCACCCCGGACCCGGCGAGCCTCACCGATTCGTACGCCGTAATAAAGGCGCTGCGGGGCAAGACCGGACAGAAGAACTTCAACATCATCATGAACCTCGTGAAAGACGAAAACGAGGCCCTGGAGATGTTCAGGAAGATACTTACCGTGGCGGACAAATTCCTCGACGTCTACCTGGATTTCTTCGGCTATATCCCCGCGGATGGCAACATCAGCGCGGCCACGAAGAGGCAGAAGCTCTGGGCCGAGCATTTTCCCCGTACATCCGCGACAGCGGCGCTCGCCAGAATATGCGACAGATTGGTAATGTGATGCTAAACAAAGCCTATACAAAAATAGATAAAGATCAGCGCGAAAAGGTCATCGAGGAATTCCTTCCGGTTATCAAGCACCTCGCATACAAGATGTCGAGGGGCTTCGAGAGCGATAACCTCACGGACGACCTTATCTCGGCCGGTATAATCGGCCTCCTGGAGGTCATGGAAAAATATGACGCCAACAGGGGGGCGAAGCTCAATACCTTCGCTTACTTACGGATACGGGGGGCGATGATAGACGAGCTGAGGTCGAGAGACTGGTTCCCCCGGAGCGCGAGGGCCAAGGCGAAGCGGATCCAGGAAGTGACCAGAAAGCTCGAACATGAGCTGGGCAGGTACCCGGAAGAGGAAGAAGTGGCCAAAGCGCTTAATATGAAACTCGATGACTACCTTACCATGCTGAGAAGCTGCGGCAACCTTTCCATCGTCAGCATCGAAGACGTGAGCGACGCCGTGGGCGAAAGCAGGGAGCGGGTCATCGATTACGTGCTCGATGACAACGATAGTCCGGAGAAGTATGCCGAGTTCTTCGAGCTGGAAAGGATACTCGCCTCGGAGCTCCAGAAGCTGCCGGAAAGACAAAGGCTGGTCCTCTCACTCTATTATCATGAGGATATGAACATGAAGGAGATAGCCAAGGCCCTCGGCGTCACGGAGGCGCGCGTCTGCCAGATACACAGCCAAGCGATACTCAACCTGAGGCCGGCGATGAAGAAGCACTTCGAGGGGTAGGGCGGCCGGGCGCTTTACCCTCTCCCGATGAAGGGCATCTTGGTCGCCATGATCGTCATGAATTGCACGTTCGCATCCAAGGGCAGACTTGCCATGTACACGACGGCACTCGCCACATGCTCGACGTCTATGGTCGGCTCCGCCGCGACGCCCCCGTGGGCCTGCGGCATGCCCGATTGCATCGGTGCCGTCAGCTCCGTCGCCGCGTTGCCGATGTCGATTTGGCCGCAGGCAATATCGTAATTGCGCCCATCGAGCGCCGTGGACCTGGTGAGGCCCGTTATCGCGTGCTTGGTGGCGGTATAAGGCGCGGAGTTGGGTCGTGGGACGTGCGCCGAGATGGAACCGTTGTTGATGATGCGCCCACCCAGAGGGGTTTGATTCTTCATCAGCTTGAAGGCTTCCTGCGTGCACAGAAAGAAGCCGGTCAGGTTGGTGTCGACGACGCTTTGCCATTGCTCGTAGGTGAGGTCTTCCAGGGGGATGGGCGGCGCGAAGATTCCCGCGTTGTTGAACAAGAGGTCGAGCCGGCCGAAGGTGTCGCGGGTCTTGCAGAACAGGGCGCGCACCGCCGCGGGGTCGCGCACGTCCGTCGGCGCCGCCAGGGCTTGCGACGCAAGCGGCCCGGCTTCCGTCACGGCCCTCTCCAACGGTTCCACGCGCCGTCCGGCCAGGACGACGCAATAGCCCTCCCGCAACAAGGCGAGGGCGGTGCATTTGCCAATGCCGGTTCCCGCTCCCGTGACGATCGCGACTTTCCTGAATTCATTCATTTGTCTGGTTCCTCCTTCTCTTCGGACCATCCGTGACCGGGACAAGATGTATACCCGTTCCGCTCGCGGGCGTGACTTACGGCCGCCCGGCCAGGCCGCGGTAGCCGGAAGTCCCGCGTCACCGCTCCTGCGTCTGTTTGCGCATCTGGTCGCTCAAAAGCTGCTGCAGGTTGGTCAAAGACTGCGTATTCGCCGCTCCCTCGATCGTCTTGACCGCGACGTCCTCTATCTTTTGGTACGCCTTTTCTAACTGCGCCGAGAGTCTGGCGATCTGCTCGTGCTGGTCCTTGACCGTCTTGTCGAGCGCCTCGACGCGGGTTTGCAATACGTTTCGCTCACCCTCAAACTCTTTTCTCAGCAGGTCCTCACGTCCTTGTGCACTCAGTGCGAGCCGTTCGGTCGTTTCTTTTATCGCTTTCGCAATTGCAGATTGCAGCTCATCAGGGAAGATGGCCGCCCGTTTCCGCAGGTCGTGTAATTCAGCCTCATTTTCCGCGACGGCTTTTTCTCTGGCCGCCAGCTCTTCCTCGGCTTGCGCGCGGCTCGAAGCGATCTCTTTTTCGAGGCGCGCCTTCTGGTCCTCCAGCGCCTCTATCGCCAGCTTCCTGTCCCGCTTGAAGCCATAATCGAATTCTTCGCGCTCACGATCACGCCGTTTCTTCTCGGCCGCGTCCCATTCCTTGGCGCCCGCTTCCCGTGCCTGTTTCTCCTCTGCCCACCGGAGCCGGGTGCTCTCGATCTCATCCCTCAGCTGCGCCTTGTCGGACGCCATTTTCGATTCAAACTCCTGTTGCTTTGCGTTTTGTGCCTCGATGAGCGCCGCGAGAGAGAGGGCGCTTTTTTCGATGCCGTAGAACTCTTCCAACTCCTTCTCCTTGAACCGGACTGCTTCCTCTATCTTTCTGAACTTGGACACCTCGTCGTCCAGTTTGTCGGAGATCTGGGAGAGCGTCTTTCCGATCTCCAGTTTGAGGTTGGCGATATCCCGTGACGCCCCGTCGGACGAGAGCGCGAGAGCGACCTGAACCGCCTCTTGCTGTTTCTTCTCTTCCATCTTCTTCTCGGGTTTCAGCTCGGTCATATCCTTTTCCTGCAGTTGCTTCAGCACGATTTGATAGGCATCGAGCATTTCCTGCTTCGTGCTTGTCATGGATAATTTCTTCGGGTCCGGTTTTTTCGCATCCATCATGCACCTCTCTCGTTCGGTTGTGGGCTATCCTGTGATTCCTGCGTGGATGAAGCCTATTTTAGTATGAAGCCCCGGCGGAAGGCAATACTTGGTTGAAGCGGTCCCCCTTAGGCTCAATGCACCAGCAGGCTGACCGTGAGGATTACCAGGACAAAGAGCGTCACGGCAAGGTACGTGAAGTTCCTTGCGGAGGCGAAGTAGACCACCGACAGCACTGCCCTCACGTACGGCGTGAGGATGAGCACCGCGATGCCGAGCGTCATCAGCCGGATGGACCAATTGGAAGGAGGACCGGAAAAGAGCCGCCCGAGGAAGACGAAGAAATCGTCGGCTCTCAGGATCACGCGGCTGTCACGGGCAATGGCAAAGCCGCCGGATGAGCGATAATAAAGGGCGAGTCCCGCCGCTTCCAGGAAAATGCTCATCACCACGCCGGTGATGAGGACATAGCTTATCAGGCGCTCCAGGACCGGCACGCTGTCCCCTTTGTCATCCCGCCCTACCATGAGGCAACCCCCTTGTAAAGCATCTCCACGATGAGCAGGATCACCACGCAGAAGAAAAGGCTTCGCAGGATGCGGTCGTCGAGCTTGTTGAGTACCCTTCCTCCCGCGATAGCCCCCAGGGTCGTTCCTATCGCCATGGGCGCCATCAGGGTCAGGTTGAGAAAGCCGCTGAAGAGATAGACGCTCGTGCCGGCCAGCGCGGTCATCCCCACGATGAAATTGCTCGTGGTGCTCGCGACCTTCGAAGGCAGTCTCAAAATATTCTCCTGCACGGTCACTTTAAAGGCCCCGGCTCCGATACCGAGCATCCCCGCCGCCAGCCCGGCGACCATCATCCCCAGTCCTCCGAGGAGCGGCCGGTCGGCGGTGTACGCAACGACCTCCTTTCTCGCCTCATCGAAATAGGTCCCTTTCAGCTCCAGCCGGCGCGATAGCCTGGAACCACTCGCCGGAGAGAAGCGGTCCGTTTTCGGCCGGCCCCGCAGCTTCAGGAAAGACGTCATCAGGAATGCGGCGAAGAAAAAATAGAGATAGACGGGTGCGATGAGGGTCGTGATCGTAGCCCCGACGATGGCCCCGACGCTCGTGAACATTTCGAGGTACATGGCGATCTTTACATTTGCTATCCTCTCTCTCACATATGCCGCTGCCGAGCCGCTCGATGTCGCGATAACGCCGACCATGCCCGACGCGATCGCCTCTTTTACCGGGATGCCGAAAAGCACCATGATCGGAATGAGAATGCTCGCCCCGCCCAATCCGGTAAGGGAGCCGACGAAGCCTACGGGGATGGAGATCAAAAGGAGGGAAAACATGTCGGGGGCCATCGGTACGATCATATGTGTCTAATGACGGCATGTCAAGGTTTTGAAGGGCCGCTGCCCGGATGTCCGTGAAAAAGTTTTGATTGGGTAATGGATATGGTGCTATGATGAAGAACGAGATTGAGAAGATTTTCGCAAGGGGGCGAAACGGAAGGACCTGTCCCCGCTAAGGCAGCTCGGTTGGCCGCGAAAGGTCACAGAGACCGGCGGATTGAGAAAATCATCGCAAGGAGGAGGACTGTTTTATGGGTATGGATATGAGTAGGTACTGGAATCCTGTTATGGAGACGTTGCCCCCTGAGAAACTGAAAGAGCTGCAGGTAAAGAAGTTCCGGCGTATTTTCGATTGGGCCTACAACAACTCACCCTTTTACCGTGCCCTCTATAAGAATGCAGGCATCGAGCCGGGCGACATCAAGACGATGGCCGATATCAAAAAGGTCCCGAAGATCGACAAGGGTATGCTCAGAGATGTTCAGAGCAGGGAGCCTTTCCCTTACGGAGACATGCTCGCCGTACCCCTTTCGCAGGTTACGGAGTTCCGCCAGACGAGCGGGACAACCGGCACGCCGGTATATCAGGCCGATACGTGGCAGGACTGGGACTGGTGGGCCGAGTGCTGGGCGTACATCCTCTACTCCCAGGGCTACAGGGATACGGACCGCTTTTTCCTCCCCTTCGGCTACAACATCTTCGTCGCCTTTTGGGCCGCCCACTACGGGGCCGAAAAGGTGGGGTGCGAGGTGGTGCCGGGCGGCGTCCTCGACACCGAGGCGCGTATCATGAAGATGAAGGAGCTGAGGTGCACGGCCTTTGGGGCCACCCCGACGTATGTCCTCGGCATGGCGGACACCGCGCGGAAGATAGGCATAGACCCGAGAAGCATAGGGATTCAGAGGATCACCTGCGCCGGCGAGCCGGGTGCAAGCATCATGACGACCAAGCAGCGCATCGAGGAAGCATGGGGCGCGAAGCTCTACGACCACATCGGTGCCACGGAAATCGGCGCGTGGAGCTACATGTGCACGGAACAGAAGGGCCTCCACGTCAACGAGGCCATGTTCCTCGTGGAGATAGAAGACGTCGAAACCGGTGAGCTGATCACCGAGCCGATGAAGAACGGCAAGATGATCATTACCGCCTTTGACCGGAGGGCAAAACCGTGCATCCGCTTCGACTCGAAGGACGTGATCCGGTGGGCCGATTACACCTGCGCATGCGGACGCACCTTCCGGATGATCGATGGAGGCGTCGTTGGCAGGTCCGATGACATTACCAAGGTGAAAGGCGTGCTCCTGGCGCCCACCGCCATAGAAGAAGTAGTGAGGAGCTTCATCGAGCTGAGTGACGAATACGAAGTCGTGGTCACCAAGAAAGGCGACATCGACGACATCGCGTTGAAGATAGAGATCATGCCCGGTCATGAAAGCCAGAAGGAATCCATCCTGGCGCGGCTCAAGGACGAGCTGAGGGTGAGGACGAACCTGGGCTACAAGATCGAGGTCCATCCCCATGGAAGCCTTCCCCGGTACGAAGTGAAGGCGAAGAGATTCAAGGACATGAGACAACACTAAACAGGAGGGAATAACGGTGAACGCTCAATACAAGATAAAAGAGATGGACGAGAAAATCCGGCTCCTGCGCAAGACGGCGGAAGAGCTGATGGTGCTGGGCGGAGAGATAGAAGCGGTAAAGAAGAACCTGGTGCGACTCCTTTCAAGCACGGCGATGCTCGAACTGAACATAAGCGACGCGTTGGAATAACAGGTCTTAAGAAGTCCATAGGACGTATTCTTAAACCGGGGGAGGCAGCGTCATGCCTCCCCTGCCTTTTCTCCCCCATAAAGCTTGATAAAGTGGCGAATATAGGCG
>PLSJ01000236.1 GCA_003165115.1 Syntrophaceae bacterium
AACGGGCAGCCCCGTGAATACTGGACGTTCATCGATGCATATTTCTTCATGCCGATCATGTCCCATCTCGGGGCGGGCGTACATCCGATATCGGCCCGGTCGCCGGAGGTGTACACGTGGCGTGGCTGCCCCAGCCCCAGGTCTTTCAGGAAGAGGGGGAGGGTGATCTCGGCCTCGTCGAGCACCAGGTAATCGACGTCGGGGAAGGCGTCGGGGAAGGCGGTGAAGAGGGGCCCGCCCGCGACCGTTTTGACGCCCTTTGCCCTGCACCTGGCTATGACCTGCCTCGCGGACTTCTCCTGGATGGACATGGCGCTGATGAATACGTAATCCNNCAAAATGGTCCACACCCCGAATCTCGTCGTGGCAGGTGGTGGGGTATGGGCCCCCCGCCACCACAGGCTTGCCCAGTTCGTTGCACAACCTGATCGCCCGTTCCAGCGATTCCTTCTGGACGATCATGGATGAGGTGAAGACAAGATCGGCCCAGGCGACCGCGGCTTGGGTCAGTGGTTCCACATTCATGTCCAACAGCCTCACTTCATAGTCCGCAGGCAGCATGGCCGCCACGGTGAGCAGCCCGAGTGGGGGCGAGCTCGCCTTTTTCGAGATAAATTTGAGGGCGTACTTGTAGGACCAGAAGGTGTCGGGATGCTGGGGGTAAACAAGGAGAACTTTTGTTTCCTGTCCTGTCATGACGTTCTCTTACCTCCTCTCGGGCTTATTTATCGGCGCATCCGTTACGGATTGCCCCGCCCCTGCAGAAAAGCCCCGATTTTCCGCGCTGCCTCGAAGCCGCTCCTGACGCAGTCCCCGATGCCTATGCCGCGGTAGCTGCACCCTGTGAGCGCAAGGCCCGGATAAGGCTCCAGGGCGTCATCGACGGCCCCCACACGGTCGAGGTGGCCTACCGTGTAGCGTGGCATGCTGCCTGTCCAACGGTGGACCCTCGTGAAGAGAGGTTCCCCGGTAATGCCCGCGATCTCCCGGAGTTCCTCCCGGACGATCCGAACGAGGTCTTTGTCGTCGCGCGAGACCAGTTCACCGTTCTGCCCGCCCCCCACGAAAGACCTGATGAGCAGGGAGCCGGGCGGCGCGCGGAAGGACCACTTTATCGAGCTCCAACTGGCCGCGTTGATCCGTCTGGCCTCCACGCGGGGGACGATAAAACCGAAGCCGGGCAGATGGGCCTGGACGTGGGGTGCGGCAAAAGCGAGGGAAATGGTCGCCGTGGAGGACCATGCGATCGGAGACAGGCGGTCGGCCAGCGCAGGCGCCATGCGGCCGAGCACGCCTTGCGTCACGTACGCGGGCGTGGCGAGGACGACCGCGTCAAAGACCATCCGCTCCGAACCCGCGAGCAGCTCGTATCCAACCGGCGCGGGGCGTACCTCCGTGACCTCGCACGAGGTGCGGACCCGCTCTTCTCCCACGAACGCGACGCACCGGTCCACGAGCTGCTGCATGCCTTCTTTCAGAGACATGAAATAGGTCAGCTTCCTGGATTGGGTGGCGGGTGTGCCTTTCTTCATGGCCTTGACCATCGCCCTGATCAGGCTGCCGCTCTTCCTCTCCATCTCCAGGAACCGGGGGAATACGGCCTGCACGCTCATGTCCTGCGGGTCAGACGTGTGGATGCCCGCCACGAGGGGCTCCGCGATCTTCTCCAGGCACTCCCTCCCGAGCCTGCGGGTGACGAACCCGGCGAGGCTTTCGTCGGACCCGTTCGCTTTTCCCGGAATAAACGCCTCCATGCCCATGCGGATCTTTCCGGGCAGGGAGATCAGGCGGGAGCGGGCCAGGGGCATGAACATCGTCGGCACCATGAGCATGACGCCTTCCGGCAACCGGTGAAGCCGCCCCTGAGAATAGATGTACGTTCCCTTCCGTTCCTCGTTCGTGGCCAGGAGCTGGTCCTCGAGGCCGACCTTTCTGATGAGGTCCAGGGTCCAGGGTTTTTCGGGAAGGAAGCTGTCGGGCCCTGCCTCGACAACGAACCCGTCCACCTTTTCCGTGAGCAGCTTCCCCCCCGCCGCACGGTCTTTCTCGATGACCGTGAAATCGACGCCCTCTTCCTTGAGGGCGACGGCGCACGCCAGGGCTGAGATACCGCTGCCGACGATGGCGACCTTCTTCATTGCCCTTCCCGCAGGTGCTTTTCCAGTATGGCCTTACACGCGGCGATAAAAGGCGGATACGTGTTGAGGGAAGGCATGCGGGAAAAGGTGATGCCCAATGCCTGCGCATACCGGGCATGGACGATGTCCATATCGTATAAGGTTTCGAGGTGGTCGCTCACAAAGCCGATGGGTATCTCCACGAGCCTCGACGCTTTTCCCTCGATCCCGTCCATGACCGCCTCGACGGTCGGCCCGATCCACGGCTCGTCCGTATTGCGGGGCACGCTCTGCCAGCCGATGGCATAGCGCGAGAGATTCAGCCGGCCCGCGACGGCGGCAACCGTCTCCTCCACCTGAGACATATAGGGCTCGCCCTGGAGGATGCGGGGCAGGCTGTGGGCAGAAAAGAGAAAGAAGCTTGTCCCCTCGGGGGCTTCCTCACGTATCCTCTCGACCCAGGCGTCGATAAAGAGGGGCTCGTCATACCAGCTATGGATGAAGGTGACCTTGGGCCGGAAGGACGTGAGGGAAAAATAACGGAGATACTCTTCGACCACCTCCATGTACGCGCCCACCGTCCTTGAGGTGTAGTAGGGAGACATGACGAAAAAGATTATCCGCTCCGTCCCGGACTTGTAGCAGTCGTTTATCGCCTCCTCAAGCGTGGGCGAGGTGTAGCGATACGCGCACCCGACCGGGAACCGGTGGCCCGTCGCGTCTTCGATGCGGGCAGCCTGGTCCCGGGTGATCGGCCCGAGCGGCGAGCCTCCGCCTATGGCCCTGTACCGTTCCATAAGGGCCTCCTGCGCGGCAGCGGGCGCGGCACCCCCTGTCAGTCTGCCCAAGAACGGAGGCACCTCGGCGAGCGTCGTCGGACCGCCGAAATTGACGAGGAGCACCCTGGTCTTCATGCGCCTGCCCCGTATTCGTGCACTTCCCGGACGAGGACGTCCACGTTTTCGACGGGAGTGCCGGGCATGACCCCGTGGCCGAGATTGAATATGTGGCCGGGGGCGCCTCCTACCCTCCGAAGGACCTCTCTCACCTGCTCCTGCACGTGCCTCATCGGCCCGAAAAGGGCCGCGGGGTCGAGGTTGCCCTGGATGGCGCAGCTTCTGCCCATCGATTCACGGGCCTGATCTATCGGGACGCGCCAATCGACGCCTATGACGTCGCCGCCGGCGTCACTCATGAGGGGCAGCAGGTGGCAGGTATCGACGCCGAAATGGATGCTGGGGACGGACCTGTCCAGGGACGCAAAAAGGCGCTTCATGTGGCCCATGACGTAGCGCTCGTAATCTGCCGCGGAGAGGATGCCGACCCAACTGTCGAAGACCTGGATCGCCTGCGCCCCGTGCCTGATCTGGGCGTTCAGATAGTCGACGACCATGTCCGTGAGCTTTTCCATGAGGAGATCGAACGCCGTTGCGTCGGTATACATGAACCCCTTCGTCAACCGGTAGTATTTCGAGCCGCCCCCTTCCAGGAGGTAGCTGGCGAGGGTGAAGGGGCCGCCGGAAAAACCGATGAGCGGTATCGCGCCGTCCAGCTCGGCGCGCGTCAACTCTATCGCCTTCAGGACATAGGGCAGGTCCTCTTCGGGGTCGACCGGACCGAGGGCGTCGATGTCATCATTCGTCTGGATGGGCCGGTCGAGGAGCGGTCCTTCCGCGTCGCTGTAGCGCAGCCCAACACCCATCTTTTCAAGGGGCAGGAGGATATCGGAGAAGATGATGGCGGCGTCCAGATCGAATCGCCGGACCGGCTGAAGGGTGACCTCGACGGCAAGCTCCGGCGTCTGGCACATCTCCTTGAAGGTGTGCCGCTCCCGGAGCCTGCGATATTCCTCCATATACCGTCCCGCCTGCCTCATAAGCCAGACAGGGGTACAATCGGGGAGTTCCATTTTGCACGCTTTGAGAAACCGGTCGGCTTTTGCCATATTTGTGGTCAATGGATAGTATAACCAAAAACGCGCTATTGTTCCAGAGTATCGACAGCGATTCCCGGTGCGCTCATT
>PLSJ01000110.1:0-6594 GCA_003165115.1 Syntrophaceae bacterium
GACTCACTCGTCGACGAGTGCGAAAAGGTCCTCGAGATCGGCCGGGACATCATCCTCGACGCGATGTCCTGGGCCGCCTCCGACCACCGCATCGTGATAGAGGAGACGGGCGGCTCGGGCCCTTGCGACAAGGCCGTCTACCTGATGAGGTTCCATGTGTCCGAACAGGGGATCGCGCGCCGGCTCGGGGACCTTCTCGCCCACCCGAGGCAACTGCCCCTGATGGACCGGGACGCGCTCCTCGCGGCCGCGGAAGAGCAGCTCGGCCTTGCCCTTTCCGGCCGGCAGGCGCAGGCGGTGAGGGATTCGGTGGAGCGGAAGGTCATGGTCATCACGGGTGGACCCGGCACCGGGAAGACCACCATCATCAAGTCCATCATCGCGATCCAGGAGCGCATCGGCCACAGGGTGATGCTGGCGGCGCCCACGGGCAGGGCCGCCCGCAGGATGTCTGAGGCCACGGGACGCGAGGCGCGCACGATACACCGCCTCCTCGAATTCAGCCCCAAGGAGGGACGGTTCAAGAAAGACGAGCAGAATTCGCTGGAAGCCGAAGCCTTCGTCATCGACGAGGCCTCCATGATCGATACAATCCTCATGTACCACCTGCTCAAGGCGATACCGCTGCACGCGACCCTGATCCTCGTGGGAGACGTGGACCAGCTCCCCTCGGTGGGCGCGGGCAACGTGCTCAAGGACGTCATCGATTCGAACGTGGTGGCCGTGGTGAGGCTCAACGAGATATTTCGCCAGTCAAGGGAGAGCATGATCATCGTCAACGCGCACAGGGTAAACAGCGGCCTGATGCCGATCCTGACCGGGACAGGCCGGTCCGACTTCCAGTTCATCGAGATGGAGGAGCCGGAAGGTGCGGTGGAGAGGCTCGTCGGCCTCTGCCGCGAGCGGATACCCCGCAAGTTCGGCTACCATCCGATCGACGACATCCAGGTGCTGACGCCCATGCACCGGGGCACGGCGGGCGCGCTCAACCTGAACACCGAGCTGCAGAAGCACCTCAACCCGTCGAAGGACGAGCTTATTCGGGGGGGCAGGACCTTCAAGACGGGCGACAAGGTGATGCAGATCAAGAACAACTACGACAAGGACGTGTACAACGGCGATATCGGCAGGATCAGGAAGATCGACCGGGAGGAGCAGGAGGTTTATGTCGACTTCTACGGGAAGCTCGTCGGCTACGACCTGTCGGACCTGGACGAGCTTGTGCTCGCCTACGCCACGTCCGTGCACAAGGCGCAAGGCTCCGAATACCCCGTCGTCGTAATGCCCGTCCTCGTGCAGCACTATATCCTCCTCCAGAGGAACCTCCTCTACACAGGCATCACGAGAGGCAAGAAGCTGGTGGTCCTGGTCGGGACGAAAAAGGCCCTCGGGATCGCGGTGAGGAACGACAAGCAGCAGATGAGATATACCCTGCTGAGGCAGAGGCTTCAACAGGCGTCGGTCTCAAAATAGATTTTGGAGCATTCCGGGAAACCGTAGGAATAGCCCAAAGAGGTTCCGGACCGGACCCACTTGCGGAGCTGCCCGCTACGACGCTCGCCTCTCGGCCTCCGCCTGGTCGTGATAGGCCAGGTACGAGGCGCACTCCGCCCTCCCCATCAGGCGTTCCAGGATCTTTGACGCGCATTGGGTCAGGTCGACCATGACGAGGCCGTCGAGGCCGTTCGCAAACAACGGATCGACATTGAAGCCCATCAGCTTTCACCCCGTCCGGACGTACTGCCTGAGGAGGACGGGAACGCCTTTTCGATCCGTCTCCATATCGGAGACGAGGGTGGACAACTCCTCTATGTCCGTAATCAGCTCGGGGTCGAGCCGTGGCCCGCCGGAACGCTTGTTTCCCTGAAGCATCGCCGTCCTCGGTCTTACCAGCCGGGCGAGATGCGGTGCGTAGCTCTTCCCCTTGAGGAACGCGACGATGAGCTGACGGGAGGCGGGAGTGTACGTTTCGCTGATAGTGACGGCCCCGAAGAGGACCCGGTACCGTGGATCGAGCGCGATGTAACGTGCGATCCCTTTCCAGAGCAGCAGAAGGGGGGAATACGATTTCTGGTATTCCTTCCGGACGAAAGAACGGCCGAGCTCCACGGCGTCGGGCATGTGCCGGAAGAAAGCCTCCTTGTACGTAAAGAGGGTGCTCGTATAGAGACCCTTTATGCCGAAGCGTTCGATCACCCGGTCAACCGGCGCAAGACGGCAGGAGCCGGCCAACTCGTCCTTCTCCCTGTTCCAGAGAAACAGGTGCGTGTAGTAGAGGTCGAAACGGTCGAGGTCGACAGACCGCCCGGTCCCCTCGCCCGCTTCCCTGAAGGTAAGCTCCCTCAATCTCCCTATGTCATAGAGGAGATTGGGTATCTGATGAGCGCTCGCGTGCATCACCGAGTACTGGCCGGTTTCAAGAAGCACCTGGCCGGCCGGGAGCCGATCTATCTCTCCCTTAATCAGACTGCCCTGTGGCCCTTCGACCAGCTTTTCCGGCTCCTGTGTTGCTCTTCTCCTCCGTGCGTGCATCACACCCCCCCTTCTTTTCGCCGCGGCCCGCCGGTAGTGAAGCACATAGGTATGGGCCCGCAAGTAAGCCATCAATTGACCGTCGTCTTCAAAATTCCTGATCCTCTCCTCAGGGATCAGGCTCCCTATGTCGATGCGCACCTCTCCGGAGCGTTTGTTGAGGAACTCGTGCGGCAGGAGCACCGTGCGGAAGAACGGGTGGACCAGCCCGGCCACCTGAAACAGGGCGCTGTTCCTTCCATGGAAGAAGACGGGGAGGACGGGCGCGGCTGATTTCCTGATGATGCGGCCAACCGTTTCGCTCCATGCCGGATCGGCAACCTGTTTCTTCGCCAGTTGAAGGTGTGAGACCTGTCCGGCCGGGAAGACGGCCAGGACCCCGCCGCGTTTTACCCAGCCGAGGGCGTCCTTCAGGGGCCTCACATTTCGCCAGACGGCGCCTTCACCACCGAAGGGATCGACGGGAATGATAAGAGGGCGCATTTCCGGTATCCGTTCCAGCAGGTAGTTGGCCATAAGCTTGACATCCGGCCGGACCGCCTGAAGCACGGCGGCCAGCATCAGCCCCTCGACGCCGCCGAAGGGATGGTTTGCCACGACGACCAGAGGCCCGTGCGCCGGTATCCGGGCCATGTCGTCAGGCTCGACGTGGTAATTGATTTTGAGGGCGGCCAGCGCCCGGCCTGCGAATGCTCCGGTCTCTTCCCATTTGGGCATGTCGGCGTAAATCCCGTTCAACCGGTTCAACAGGAGAAGACGCTCGAAAAGGCCGTTCAACCGGGAAGAAATCCGGGTGCGGACAGGGCCGGGAAACTTGATGTCCAGCGTGAAAATGTGGCTGTCACGGTTATTCATCTGCGGGTGAAACCTCCGATCATCACGGAATAACGATAGATAGGCTGCCTGGCGGAAGGTCGTAGGGAGAGGCGTGTATGGTGACGGAAAGGCATACCCATAATCCTTGGCCTATTTTAAAGGATGAATATGAAGAGGGTATGAACCGTCTGTGAAAAGGGCGTTAATTCGTGGGGAAGCCTTTCGGGAACTCAGGGCGCCGAACAGCCCCCGGACCTCGAAGTTTGACAGGTTTGAAACGATCGGAGATAGGCTTCTATCGACGCCTGGTCGAGGGGCTTCGAAAAAAGATAGCCCTGAATAAGGCTGCATTTCATTTCCCGCAGTTGGGCGAGTTGCTCCTCTGTCTCGACCCCCTCGGCGACAACGTCCATTTTCATGTTGCCGGCCAGGTCGAGTATTGTTTTCACGATCCCGTGCCTATCTGCTTGCGGCACCATTTTCGTCACAAAGGAACGGTCGATTTTCAGCTTGGTGACGGGCAGCTTGTTGAGGTAGGCGAGCGACGAATACCCTGTCCCGAAGTCATCCAGGCTGAGGCGGATGCCGAGGGCCCGGAGCCGTGAAAGCGTCGCGCCGCAGACTTCCCAGTCGGCCACGACGGCGCTCTCGGTTATCTCGATCTCCAGCCACCCGGGCTCGATCTCTGACTGCTTCAGGAAGCGGGAAATGGTCTCCGCCAGACCGCTGTCCCTCAGTTGGCGGGCAGAGAGATTGACCGCCACGGGGACCATGAGTCCCATGTCGTGCCATTTTCTTATTTGTTGGCATACCGTACCCAGGACCCACTCGCCGATCTGGAGTATGATCCCGGTCTCCTCGGCCAGAGGAATGAAGGAATCGGGCGGAACGACTCCCCTGGTCGGATGGGTCCAGCGTATCAACGCTTCCAGGGAGGCCACGCGGCCGTTCCGAATGTCGACTATCGGCTGGTAGACCATAAAGAACTCGTGGCAGTCGAGGGCGCGGCGGAGATCGTTCTGAAGCTCGAGCACTTTGACCGCGCTCGTGTGCATGGAAGGATCGAAGACAACCCAGGTGCCGGGTTCCCCCTCTTTTGCCCGGTACATGGCAATGTCGGCATCCCGCAGCATGTCCTGGGGTCTCGCGTACTCTCCCGAATTGAGGGCAATCCCCATGCTGGCCGTCACGAAAACCTCGCGACCGTCGAGGGAGAAAGGCGTGCGAAAGGTGTTCCTTATCCTTTCCGCCACGGCGGTGACGTTCTCCAGACCTTTGATATCCTCGAGGAGAATGACGAACTCGTCGCCTCCAAGCCGGGCGAATGTATCGGCGGGCCTGATGAAATGGTTTATGCGCTCCGCCGTCTCCACGAGGAGATGGTCTCCCGCGAGATGGCCCAGGCTGTCGTTGATGAATTTGAAGCGATCGAGGTCGATGAATAAAAGGGCGAAACAGCAGCCCATCCGCTCCCCCCGCTGGACCGCATGATTCAGCCTGTCCATGAAGAGCGCGCGGTTTGGGAGCTTCGTGAGAGCGTCGTAGAACGCCTCCTGGAGCAGCTGCTCGGCAACGCGTTTCCCCTCGGTGATGTCCGTCTGGGACCCTGCCATCCTGTACGAATTGCCGCTCCCGTCCCGCAGGGCAATGCCCCGGCTCAACATCCAGCGATAGCCTCCGTCTTTGCATATGATGCGGTATTCGCTCTGAAAGTGGGGACCCTTGCCTTCCAGGTGGGCGTTGATTTCCATCCTTACCCTGTCGGCGTCATCGCGGTGGATCCTGTTCAGCCATTCCTCCGGACGATTTTCCACTTCATCGTCCCCGTATCCCAGCATACCCTTCCACCTGTCCGAGAAATGGATCTCGTTGACCCTCAGGTCCCAATCCCATAGTCCGTCATTGGCCCCCTGGGCGGCCAGGGCGTACCGCTCCTCGCTCTCGCGCAGGGCCCTCTCGGACCTTTTTCTCTCCGTAATGTCCCGCACCATGACAAGGATCTCGTCCCCCCCGCACGACACGATACGGGCCTCGCAATCACGTATGCTGCCCGCGGTGACCTGCACGTATTCCAGTACCTGGGCTTCACCCGTTACCGGTGCGGCGTCGGCGTCCCTGAGTATCCGGTGCGCCACTTCGACCGGCAGTACCTGGTAGAGTTTCCTCCCGATACATCCTGCCGCGAGAGGAGGGAGGCCCAGACCCTTGGCCTCCTTGAATTCCAGCAACTCCCCCTGCCTGTTTGCGCGGAGCATCAGGTCGGGGACCGCGTCAAGGAGCGCCCTGTTCTTCGTCTCGCTTCGGTGAAGCGCCTCTATCGATTTGCTGGCCCTCAGCATATAGCGGAGTCTGTGGCCCAGGACCAGCCAGTTGATAGGCTTGGTCGCGAAGTCGGTGGCCCCGGCCTCGTAGGCACGGTTTATCGAGTCCACGTCGTCGAGTCCCGTCACCATGAGGATGGGGGTGAGCGTGCCGGCCGGATGCTCGCGAAGCCGGGAGCACGCTTCGAAGCCGTCCATCACCGGCATCCTCACGTCGAGCATGACGATGTCCGGTCTCAATTGATCGAAGCGGATGAGCGCCTCCCGACCGTTTGCCGCCTCCGACACCTCGAAATCGGCATGCTTGAGCGATTCCCGGGCAAGCAGCCGCACCATGGGGTCGTCATCGGCAACCAGAACGGACGCGAGCGGTGTATCATGTAAAGAATTCTCTGTCATCGTTACCCCTCTACAATTCGGTCATCAATGTTTTTGATGCAACGCCGAATTCCCTTTCAATCTGAAGAAGCAGCCCGGGACCCGCCTGGGTGGTTTTTGCACGGCCCGCCATCTCCATCTCTTTGCACAACCCTGCAACCGTCCGGGCGCCCACGTTCGCACTGGCCGACTTGAGGCTGTGGGCGAGTTCCTGCATCGTCCTCGCATCGTCCGCCTCCACGGCCTTTCGGAGGGATGCGATCATCCCCGGTGATTCATTGACATAGTAGGTGATGACGGTAGTGAGGAGGCCGGTTGAGCCCTGGGCCTCGATCGCGCGGATCCTGTCGAGGATCGTCCGGTCGATGCCGTCGGGGTCATCGCCGCCCGCGGGGTCTTCCGGCGCCGGCGCCTCGTGTTCTTTGGGGTCATCGGGGAGGGACGCGACGCCGTGTTCGACGCGTTGAAAGGGGAGATACTTCGCGAGGACCTCGGATAACTGGTCGAAGGTGAAAGGCTTGCTGAGATGGTCGTCCATGCCCGCTTC
>PLSJ01000110.1:6624-12908 GCA_003165115.1 Syntrophaceae bacterium
TAGCCGTCCATTTCGGGCATCTGACAGTCCATAAGAATGAGGTCCCATGATCGTTGGGAATACAGGTCGAGAGCGATTCTCCCGTTTCCCGCCACCTCGACCGAGCAGCCGAGCTGTGCGAGCATGGCTTCGCCTACCTCCTGATTGATAGGATGGTCCTCGACCAGCAGCACCGACGTCCCCGCGAAAAGACGGCCGGTGTGCGGGTCACTGACGTCTTTTTCCGGGATTTTCATCCCCATGGCCGAGGCGACGGCGTTCAAAAGCCGGGACTGACGGACGGGCTTGACGAGATAGGCTGCGATTCCCACCTGCCGGGCGACCTCCAGCTCTCCCGAACCGTCGAGGGAGGTAAGCATGATCAGTTTCAGATCGGTGAAATCCTTGCCTTTCCTCAGCGCCCGCGCCAGGTCGATGCCGCTCATGCCGGGCATCATCATGTCGAGGATGGCAAGCTGGAACGGTCCGCCCGCCAGCCTGGCTTCCTCGAGCATCCGGAGCGCCTCCGCGCCGCCTGTTGCGCTCCCCGGCTCAAACCCCCACGCAAGGAGCATGTCGTTCAATATTCGGCGATTCGTCTCGTTGTCGTCTACGACGAGGACCCTCAGACCCTTCAGTCCGCCGGGGTCGGTTTCTGCCTCGCCGGCCCGTTCGCTTGCGGTGACGGCCTCTGCCGGCTGGAACAGGGCGGTGAACCAGAAGGTCGATCCCGACCCCTGCTCGCTCTCCACGCCGATCTCTCCACCCATCATGTGAACCAGTTGCTTCGCTATGCTCAACCCGAGGCCTGTTCCTCCGAATTTGCGGGTGGTCGAGATATCGGCCTGCGAGAAGGAATGGAAGATCCGGGCTTGCGCCTCCGGAGGGATGCCGATGCCCGTATCGCTCACCTCGAAGCGGAGCGTGACGGAATCGCCGTCCGTCGCAAGGAGAAGGACCTTGAGCGCCACCTCTCCGCTTTCGGTGAACTTTATGGCATTTCCGAGAAGGTTGATGATGATCTGCCGAAGACGCGTCGCATCGCCGGCCAGGCGCCGGGGTGTCCCAGGCAGGATGTGGCAGAGAAGCTCGATCTTTTTCGCACCGGCCTGTTCGCCGAAGAGGGCCGTCGCGTCTTCCACGGTCTGAGGCAGATCGAACTCTTCTATGGCCAATTCCATGTGGCCCGCTTCCATCTTGGAAAAGTCGAGTATGTCGTTTATCACGTTGAGCAGGACTATGCTGGACGAGAGCGCCATATTGACGTAATTGCGCTGTTTTTTTCCAAGGGCGCTGGTTTTGAGAAGTTCGAGGAGCCCGAGCACGCCGTTCATGGGTGTCCTGATCTCGTGGCTCATGTTCGCGAGAAACTGCGACTTGGCCCTGTTCGCCGCCTCCGCCCCTTCTTTTGCGGCGTTGAGGTCCGCGACGAGGCGCATGATCGACCGCGCGATCCGTCGATACAGCGTGAGCGTGACGCCCAGAACGAAGACGATGGCCGCAAGCAGAAGGACGGTGACTACCCTGACCACCAGGTTTACCGTTCCGACCGTCCGGTCCTGCTCGTGGTGAGCGTCGCTGACGATCCTGTTACCCATTTCTTTCTGGGTTTGGATCATTCTCGCCAGCTTCGTGACCATCTGTTCCGATTGGTTCCACGTGTGGGCAGCGGCTTCCAGGGTTTGGACGATGCCCCGGTTCTTCATGACGAGCCGCTCGACCCGGCCGAGCATATTACCGGTCTCATTGATCAGCTTCCACTCATCCTTCCTGCCGTTTGCCATGAGCGTGCTCTCTATCTCGATGGTGATGCCCTTCGCGGTGTCGAACAGCTTCCTCATCGATTTCCCCGAAGCGCGTATCCGCTCCGGGCTCCGTTCATGCATCAGGGTCCGGACCGAGTTCTGGATGCCGTCGGTGATGGTGGCAAGCTCCGTATTGAGCAGCATCACCTTGCCTACCGCATCCGAATCGAGGAGTCGCTGCTCGAGCAGGCCATTCTCCAGGTAAAAGGCAGCCGTCGTATCCTCGGCATTCTCCGTTATGTGACGCGATGTCTCGTCGAGGCGGGCCATGCAAAGCTTCCACGAGGCTTCGAAGCGCTCCCGGCTGGAGGCGCCGGGGTGGCTTAGCTCGGCGGATTTCGCCGCGAAAAGCCCTTGTGCGTCGAAAGCCGGTTCCTCGAAGGAGAGGAGGGACCGGGTGGTCTGCCCCGTCTCTTCGACGAACTGCTTCAATGTTTGCAGGGCGAAACCTGCCCGGCCCCTGATAACGGCGACCTCATGGTCATCCGCCGCTGTCCGCAGGTCGTTCAGAGCGGTTTCGAGCTGCTGAAAAGAGTCCTTCGCCGTCTGTAGCGCCCTGAACTGGGCGGTCATCTCCTTGGTCTTGGAGCTGGAGCGCATCAGACCTGAAATAGAGGCGGTCTCAAGCTTCTTCAGGGACGATTGAAGGAGCAGGCGATTTTCGGCGTTCAGCCGGATCAGCTCCTGAGCCTCCGCCCTGGACCGGGCCGCCCGTTGCTCGGCCTGAACGCGCTCCCGTGTGGAATTGACGATTTGATGCGTCAGGACTTCGACTTCACCGATGGTCCCGTTGATTGCGGCCCTATTCTCCACCGTCTGGAGCGGCCCCATCTCGGAGGCTATGAGCCTGGCTTTTGCAAGCGTCCGGCCAAGCTGCCCCTCCCGCTCCGAGAGTTCCGGTTCGGTCGCCGCCGACATTGCGACGGAGAGCAGCGCGCTGTGCTCCTGGAGTGTTTTTGTGAACTCGATGGTGGTGATCTGCCGGGGCGTGGAGTTCTCCGTGACGTCGAAGACCCTCTGTTTCACCTGATAGATGCCGATGAGGGCGGCGATACTGATGAGAAGGATGCCGGTCAGGGTGACGGCGCCATTGGACAGAAGCTTTCCTCTCAGTGTCATCGGTAATCTCCTCTCCTCTTTCGGCTGTCCGGGTGCACAGACGTCCGTAAGGCGACGGGCTTGAAAGCGCCTCTACCGGGCAGCGGTTCTACAGGCTTATCGCAGGGCGCCGGGCACCCTTAAGAGCGATTGACGTGGAAAGGCACGAATTAACGCATTATTAACACTTGACGAGGGGACGAGATGCCGGGCGTAATCCGGGCGGTATCTTCGGAGAAGCTATCTTCTTATATGAGCGCCGACGGACAAAGCCAGCAGACAGCCCCTGTCACCACGTAGAAGAGCAGATGAAGGGCAGAGGTGTAGGCAAGGCCCGTGCGGTGACGGACTATGAGAAAAGGAAACGTCAGGCCGGCGGCCATGGAGAAAAGGACGAAATAGCCCCCGAGGGCAAGGCCGTTTTGCTTCAGCAAAAAAAGGTGCACCAGGCCGAAGAGACCGCAGCACAGGAGGGATATGTGCTTTAAGGACAATTTCCGGCGGAGCAGCAGCGCGATAAGGAGAAAGATGAGCACCTGCTGAAAGACGATATCGAAGAGTTTCGAAAAGAGGTAGCGCACATCGAGATGGAGGAAAAACATATCGTGGTTCTTCACCATGAGCGCATATGGCGGGGAGAGGACCAGGGGGAGAACGACATAGCTCGCGAGGCCGGCCGCGAGGGCGAGGCCGGGAATGACCCATGAAGCAGACGTGAGAAGGTCTTTATATGCGAGAAAGAGGTCCTTGTATAGGACGAGCACCACAGCCGTGGCGGAAAGGAAATAGACCGCGGTGCCGAGAGGATACGATATGTAGTTCACCTCATGTGCAATGAGGGCGTAGTAAACCCCCCAGGCGACGAACCAGGCGAGCACCCAGCGGCCGATATCTAAGGAAATCCGCGCCAATCCTCCGCCTCCCGAAGGCTCCACAGAACACGCTCCATGCAAAAGGGGTGTCCCTTCGGCCTCTTCAGTCAATGGTAGCAAAATCCGACCCGACCGGCAAGAGGGAAATTATTAACGGAACCGTTATCGATTCTTAACATGGAAATGATACTTAAAGGACATGCCATGCTCCTGTCTCGGCACCCCTGACCGGCAGACATCGATTCTCACGCCGCACCGGAACAAAGAGACGCAGAAAAAATATTCGGGAGGAGATGCATCGATGGGCAGAAAAACGTATATCCTTGATACCAATGTGCTTATTCACGATCCCGAAAGCATGTTCCGCTTCCAGGACAACGAGGTGGTCATACCCTTCGAGGCCCTTGAAGAACTCGACAAGTTGAAAAAACGTTATGACCACATAGGCCATAATGCCAGGCAGACGATACGCCAGCTCGGAGCCGTTATCGAAAAAGAAGACGGGGGCGGTCCGGTTGCGATGAAAGATGGTGNNATGGCGGCCTCCTGCGACTCGATTCCACACTCCTCCAAAACGGCGACAAACCCGACGTGCCCCTCCGGATCGGAAACGGCAACGGGCACGTCACGGACAACCGGATCATCGCGCTCGCCTGGTACTACAAACAGAAACGCAATGGGAATACCGTTTTTGTCTCGAAGGACATCAATGCCAGGGTCAAGGCAATGGCCCTGGGGATCAGGGCAGAGGACTACAAGACGGACAAGGTCGACGTCTCCACGATCTATTCCGGTCATACCGCGCTTACGATATCGTCCGATCTGATGCAGAGACTCCACGAGAGCGGCGAAGCACCGGCCGACGCGCTCGATGCCCCCGGTCTGCTTGAGAACCAGTGCATGCTTCTTACGTCCGTCGACGGGGGATCGGCCCTTGCCATACGCAAGGGGGAACGCATCAGGAAATTGGGCCATCCGGCGGCCTCTTTCTGGGGGGTGAAGGCGCGGAACAAAGAGCAGCAGTTCGCGGTCGAGATGCTCACCGACAACATCATCCAGGC
This sequence comes from Syntrophaceae bacterium, assembly GCA_003165115.1. Classification (GTDB taxonomy): domain Bacteria; phylum Desulfobacterota; class Syntrophorhabdia; order Syntrophorhabdales; family WCHB1-27; genus BOG-1155. The sequence continues at coordinate 11,440 of PLSJ01000110.1, forward strand.
AGTTACCCTCGTCGGCCAGGCAGGAACGGGCAAAACTCTCCTCGCCCTCGCCGTCGGTCTTCAGAAGACAGTGGAGGAGGGGCAATACAACCGGATCATCGTGACGAAGCCGGTTGTGCCCGTGGGGAGACAGGATATAGGATTTCTCCCCGGAGACAAGGACGACAAAATGCTGCCCTGGGTGCAATCCATCTTCGACAATTTCGCCCCCTTGTCCAGGAACAACCAAAAGCTGACCATCGAGTACCTTTTGACCGCCGACCTCCTGGCCATCGAATCGATTGCCCATATCCGGGGAAGAAATCTGGCGAAATCATGGATTATCGTCGACGAGTCTCAGAACCTCAGTCCTCACGAAGTAAAAACCGTACTGAGCCGCGTTGCCGAGGGGAGCAAGATAGTGCTCACCGGCGATATTCACCAGATCGACTCGCCCTATCTGGATGCCGGGTCGAACGGGCTCAGCTACCTGGTGAGCAGGTTCAAGGGCCAGCCCCTTTACGGCCACGTCACCCTTGCCAAGACTATACGCAGCCCCCTGGCCCTGCTTGCCGCGGAGCTGCTGTGACCTGGGGATGCTAGAGCAGGGCGGCCTGCCGGGGACGGTTCGGAAAAGGACCGTTTATGGCGCCTCCCGGCGCGGAGCCGGTGAGCGCCTCGAGGATGTTGGCCGCTGCTTCCAGGGCAGCCCACAAAGCCGGGGCTTCATTGAAGGCGGGAGGCATGAGCGCCTCCAGAGCCGTGGTGACCCAGACGCCGCTTCTCGTGCAGGCTTCGAGGTCGATTTCCGGCGCTTTGAACGTTGCGGCAATAATGCGCAGGGAGGGGCAACGGGAGATAAGCGCTTCGTCTATCATCACGTCTCTCCCGGAGAGCAGGATCGCATCCGCCCCTGCGACGCGTTGAACCACCTCCTCGCGGCGGTCCTCGCCGAATCTGCCAAGGATCACGTCGGAGGTGCTGCTCAGCAGCGCTACAACCTCCCGCGGAAGGGAGTGGGTCACGACTATCCGGTGCGTCTTCATGATGGAGAAGATGCTAAAACACCCGCGTTAAGGGCATGTTAAGGCGGTGTTAATTCTTCATTAAATAAGTGCTTCCCCGACCCTGAGGGGAAAGTCAGGCGGCGACCCTACCCGACTTGTCTTTCAACCTCTTCCTCTTCACGGCAATCACGACGGTCAGCGCTATAAGGGCGAGGGTGGCCGCCCCGGCAGCGAGCCGTGCAGGAAAACCTCGCACGATCACCTCGATCGTCGCGCCGAAGAAGTAGCCCGCAAGACCGAATAAGGAGGCCCAGGCCAGGCCCGAGAGGGTATCGAGCGTGACAAACCTGACCGGTGACACCCCCGCGGCGCCAATGGCAAAGGGCGCGACCATGCGAAAACCATAGACAAAGCGAAAGCCGGTGATCACGGTTGACCGGTAACGTTCCAGCAGTGCGCGTACTTTTCCCAGCCGTGCGAACC
>PLSJ01000439.1 GCA_003165115.1 Syntrophaceae bacterium
CCAAATGCGTTTGCCCTGGGCGGCGTGGCGTAAAGCTTGACTTTATTCTTTTTTTGACTATAATAGAGAGTCTCTAGGAGGTGGCAGGATGGGCATCGGAATTATCGGGAAGAAGCTTGGCATGACGCAAATATTCGGGGAAAACGGCATTGTCATCCCTGTCACAGTCGTGAAAGCGGGACCGTGTGTGGTGGTGCAGAAGAAGACCGTCGAGCATGATGGCTACAATGCGGTGCAGGTCGGGTTCGATGAGATTACGAAGCTTTCCAGGGTCAACAAGCCCCTTACGGGCCATTTCAAGAAGGCGGAAGTCCCTCCCATGGCGAGGCTGAAAGAGTTCCGGCTCGATGGGGAGGAGATGGGCAGCTATGAGACCGGCAGCGCGGTGTCGCTCGATCTCTTCCAGACGGGTGATTTTGTTGACGTCACCGGGGTCTCTATCGGAAAGGGCTTCGCGGGCGTCATAAAGAGGCACAAGTTCTCGGGCGCGCCGGGAGGTCACGGCACCCATGAGTTCTTCAGGCACGGCGGTTCCATCGGTAACAACACGACGCCGGGAAGGACCCTGAAAGGAAAGAAAATGGCCGGCCATATGGGGGCGAAGAAAGTGACGGTCCAGAGCCTCAAGGTGGTAGACGTCCGGGGCGACACCAACATCGTGATGATCGAGGGCGCCGTGCCCGGGCCGAGAAACGGCTATATCATCCTCAAGAAAGCAGTAAAAAAATCGTAAGATTATACATGCGTGCATAAGCAACTGAGACTGATCATCCCCTATATCACACGATATAGGGGAGATTTGTTTCAAGCTGTCCTCATCCTCGTCGCCGCTTCCTGCATCTCCGCGGCCATACCTTTCCTTATCAAGCTCTCCGTCGATAGACTCCGTGACGGCTTCAGCCGTACGGTAACCTCCCTTATCCTCGTTACCGCCCTCCTGGCCCTCGTGCAGGCCGGCCTGAAGGCCAGGGCCCGGATGAAGATCTTTAACAGCACCAGGGAGATCGAGTTCGAGCTTCGGAGGGATTTTCATGCCCACCTCAGCTCCCTCCCTTACGCGTTTTTCAGAAACCATCACCGGGGAGACCTGATCGCGCGAATGATGGCCGATATCGGCAACATCAGGATGATGATCAGCATGGTGGCCCTCCACGTCTCGAATACTATCGCCACGACGGCGCTCAGCCTCATCATGATGTGGAGGCTGAGCCCTTCCATCACCCTGCTCTCCGTGGTCCCTTTGTGCGTCCTGTTCCTGCTCATGCGCGGCTTCATAGCCCCTCTTCACCGCGCTTTTACGGAAATCCAGCAGGTGAACGGCTCTCTTTCGAAGCAGGTGAACGACGTGCTGACGGGCATCAGGGTGGTAAAGAACTATCTCCTGGAAGCGGAAGAGCGCAGGCGGTTCGACGCACTCAACGAGGAGTACATGAAGAAGACCCTCGGCGCGACCCGTGTCTGGGGGCTCCTCTTTCCAATGACCGGCTTCCTCGGAGGTCTGGGCACCCTCGCCGTCATGTGGCTGGGTGGTTACTACCTGATGGAACATCGCATTACCCTGGGTGATTTCATCGCCCTCAACACCTACTACATGATGCTCATGTGGCCTATCGCGGCCTTCGGATGGGTGCTCAACCTTTACCAGAGGGGCGTGGCGTCGATACAGAGGATAGAGGCGATCTACGCAAGCGAGGCCGAAAGGACCGGGGGCCTGGTGCCGGACGCCTTCACGGGCACGATCGCCTTCGAGCAGGTCGCCGTCCGGAAGGAAGGGCGCGAGGTGCTGAAAAACGTAAGCTTTTCGTTGCGGCCCGGCGAGAGACTGCTCATTACCGGACCGACCGGGGGCGGCAAGTCAACGCTTTTGAATCTGATCCTCGGCCTCGAGCAAGAGTACACCGGCTCGATCCGTCTCGACGGCGTCGATATCCGTGAGATCGCGCTTTCCGCGCTGAGGAGCGGGATCGGCCTGGTGCCGCAGGAGCCGTTTCTCTATTCCACGTCGATCAGAGAGAACCTGTTCAACCCTTCCAACCTGGACCGGTTGATCGCGATGGCCCAGATGGGGGACGAAATAAAGAGGTACGAGCATGGCGTTGAAACGGTCGTGGGGGAGCGCGGCGTGACCCTGTCGGGCGGGCAGAAGCAGAGGCTCACCCTGGCACGGGCCCTCTCGAAAAACCCCCGGATACTCCTGCTCGACGACCCCTTTACGCACGTGGACGGATTTACCGAGCAGCTCGTCTGGGAGGAGATCAAGCCGGTCCTGGACGGCATCACGGTAATCATCGCCTCGTCCAAGCCCGTGCCGCTCGCCTACGTCGACTGGGCAGCGGTGCTCGTCGACGGCGGGATAGCGGATTACGGGAGGGCCGGCGAGCTGCTCGAACGGAACCCCTACATGAAACTTCTCTACGAGGTCAAAGGGTAGGATGGCAAAAGGCGTCGTTCGCAACGTCCTTTACAGGTATGTGGCCCGGCACAGGGGTATGGCCCTGCTGTCTCTCTGCCTCATACTCGTGGTGGCGGTGTCGAGAATGGCCCCTGCCTACATCCTGAAGGTGGCGATCGACAGGTTCATCGGCCATAACGATCTTCACGGGCTCTCCCTGGCCGCCCTTCTGTATCTCTTCTTCATTTGCCTGGAGTACGGATGCGTCTACCTTCAGGTATATGTGACGCAGCTCTTCGGCCAGAGCATCATAAGGGAAATGCGCCTCGAAACGTTCACGCATCTGCTTCGTCTCCCGGTCCCCTATTTCGACAAGACACCCCTGGGCAAGAACCTCCACTATGTGACGAGCGACATGGAGAACATCAATGAGTTCATCACTTCCGGCATCGTTACCAGCGTCGGCGACGTAATCAGCATCACCGGGATACTGGGGGTCATGGCCTATCTGAATATGCCGTTGACCGCCGTCGTGATCCTCTTTTTCCTTATCCTCGTCCCCGTGGTCGATATCTTTCGGAGGCGCTTCCGCAGCGCCTATCAGCAAACACGGGAGAGCGTCTCGGAGATGAACGCCTTTATGGGAGAGAGCCTCGCAGGTATTTACGTCTCCAGGGCATTCGATCGGAAAGAAGCGGAGATCGCCGGCTTCGGAAAGAAGAACGAGGGCTACATGAGGGCCTTCAAGAGGGTCATTCTCTACATGTCCCTTTATTTCCCCTTCGTGGAATCGATCGGCATCCTCTCTATCCTTGCCATCCTCCTGTCGAGCGGCTACATGTTGTCGCTCGGAATGGTCACGTTCGGCACCATCGTCGCGTTCATCGAATATTCTCACCGGCTCTACAACCCTATCCGTGACCTGAGCGAAAAGTACAACATCTATCAGAACGCCCACTCAAGCCTCGAAAAACTCCATACGCTCCGGTTGACCGAGGCGGAAGAAGGCGCGCGTGACGCCGCCGCCCGGGACGTCCGTGGAGACATCGAATTGAGGGACGTCTGGCTCTCTTACGGCAGCGATGGCCTGTATGCGCTGAAAGGCATCAACCTGCGGATAAGGGAAGGAGAAAAGCTGGGCATCGNNGCCTTACGGGATCGGGGAAAACGTCCCTCATTAACCTGCTTCTCGGTTTTTATCTCCCCTCTAGAGGGGAGATACGCATAGGGGGCCGGCCGCTTTCGGAATATTCCCTGGAGTCCCTAAGGAAAGCCTTCGGCGTCGTCTCTCAGGATGTCTACATATTCCCGAGAACGATAAGGGAAAACCTGTTTTCCGCCGATGAGACGATCCACCCAGGGGTGGACCGTCTCATACGGGCGTTTTCCGAGGAGGGGGCGGGTAAGGTAATCGCCGAGGAGGGGCGTAACCTTTCGGAGGGCGAGAAACAGATCATCGCTATCGGGAGGATGATCTCGTACCGGCCGCGGTACATAGTCCTGGATGAGGCGACGAGCAGGATCGACCCCTATCTCGAGGAAGAGGTGAAGGGCATCATCGAAGATGAGTTTCGGGCCGCGACGTGCCTCGTCATCGCCCATAGGATATCCACCATGGTCGGGATGGACAGGATTGTCGTGATCCATAACGGTGAGTTGGCTGATGAGGGA
>PLSJ01000277.1 GCA_003165115.1 Syntrophaceae bacterium
TCGCAATCGGGATGCCCGAAACCCGACCCGCCGCAGTTGAGACTTCCGCCGGGGGAATTCGTTGAACCCCACCCTTGGCCTTTGGTTCGTCGTCGCCATTTTCTCGGCGACCTACCTGGGGCTCGCGCTACTCCCCGCGCCCTGCTGGCCGTGATCATTGCCTTCGGCGTATTTCTCGATATAGCAGAGGAGGCTCCGCAGTTCCATTTGTAATACATGGCTTCTTGTCATCTTTCGGACGGCAATCGTGATTCCGTGATGGTTGTGGCAATACAAGACTTGGAGGTGAAGGCATCGCCGAAGACGATAAACCGCGGTTACGGTTTCACTGCAACTGGCGCATCGAATCGCTGGATCAGGAAGATGCATTGCCAGTCGAAAGAGAGTAGATCGACGGCTAAAGATAGGTCAGGAGAAAACAACGAGGACGGTCCCGGCAAGGATAAGGCCGTTCCCAAGGAGAATCCATCTGTCGAAGCTCTCGTATTCCCGTATGAAGATAAAGGCAAGAATCAGGACCCAGACCGGCTGCGCGCGAAGGGCAAGAGTGACGGCTATAATAGAGCCTGTCGCTAGAGACAAGTACCGAAAAAGCTGCGCGATGCTTGTGGTCAGGCCGCCCCAGATGGCGATCCCTAACGATTCCCGGCTTTCGCCCACCAACTCCCTTCTACTCCTCCTGCTCAAAAAAACGGAGGGGCTGATCACCGCGGCAGCCGCAAGGTAGGCGATCAGGCTTCCACCTATGGGTCTGCCGCCCTCCGCCAGGGCCAGCTTGATGAAAATGGCGCTGCTACCCCAGCATATGGCCGCCCCCAAACCGTAAATGAATCCGACTATTAATCCGCGTTTGTCCAACTGCCTGCCGTAGGAGCCCGACTTTGTCCGTAATGCCGACGCGTCCGTCTCCTCTTTAAGAAGAATAAGAAGAGGTCCGGATAGCGTCAAAAGTATGCCGGCTGTCTGCAGTAACGTGATTCTGTCATGCAACAGCATCATTGCGAGAGCCACTGTAGTGATAGGATACAAGTTCGTTACTGCATTCGAGCGGTTCGAGCCGAGAAACTGGATAGCCCGATAGGCCCACGTACGCCCGACCGCGAAATGGACTATCCCGGAGAGTGCCCAGAACAGACAGGCTTTCCAGGAAAGCCTGGCGATACCAAGCAAATCACCGGTACCTGCGGTGACTATCACAAAGAAGAGACAGCCCGAGAATATGGAGATATTGGCCATATAGGTGGAGCTTGCGCGAAGGACGCCGCGCCTCGTAATGACCGTATTGGCTCCGAAAACAACGGAAGATATCAGGCCGAAAAGAATGCCGAGCACCATGCATTCTGGCATATTTCGACGGAAACGGGAAGCAGTTTAATTGATGGCTTTTGCGGTAGTTTCGAACTGCTCGACGGGTCCCGTAATGTCATAAGCACCTTCTGGTATGGCTTTAGGGCCTTATGATGTAATAGGGAAGGTGTGGCGAGGAGTGACGCGAGGGCCGGTTCGGGAGTTCTCCGCCGCTGCACCTCCATCCCTTTCATTTTCGCGTGGACCGGTCCTTCCTCATTGCACGAACCGGTTGCAAACAGAGACAAAAAGACACAAAATAAACACGGGGAAAGAAAAAGGGGCGGACAAAGATCTTCCTGAAATAGACAATTGCACACGGTAAGCGGATAAGCGAACCCTTGCGCGCCGGCGGTGCGGGGAGCGTACCGGGAGGGACGAAGTGGCTGTTCTTTATTGCGGCACGAAGCGGTTCAGACAGTTCATCATAGCCGGGGCGGACTGGGTAGCGAAGAACCGCGAGGAGTTGAACAAGATCAACGTTTTTCCTGTGGCCGACGGCGATACGGGAAGCAACATGTCCGTGACCCTCGCATCCGCGGCGAGAGGGATAGAAGCAGCGGGACAAACCAGACTCGGCGCGACGGTCAGGGCGGCGGCCTGGGGGGCATTGATGGGCGCGAGAGGAAATTCGGGGATCATCCTCTCACAGATACTGTCAGGGTTCACCGAAGGGCTTGACGGCCGGGAGAGACTTTTTGCCGACGACATCGTCCTCGGCTTTTCGCGAGGCGTGGAGAACGCCTATAAGGCGGTCCTGCACCCGACAGAGGGCACCATCCTCACCGTGGCCAGAGAAACCGCGGAATGGGCGGAAGAGGCGGTCAGGAATGAGAAAGACCTTGCCGGGCTGCTGAATGGAATGGTGAAGTCAGCCAGGGCTTCCGTCGAGCGAACGCCCTCTCTGCTGCCAAAACTGGCAGAGGCCGGCGTGGTGGACGCGGGCGGCGCCGGGCTGTGCCTGCTCTTCGATGCGATGTGCAACACGGTCGCGGGGGACCCGCTCCCGGCGGCCCCGCCGGTCGAGCGGATCCACGTGCACGCCCCCGAGGCGCCGACCGGCCACGGCGGCGGCGACGTCGCGGACCTGCGCTACGAGGTCATGTACATGCTCGAGGCGAGGGACGAGGCGATCTCCGACTTCAAGGCCGTGTGGGCGGGCATCGGCGACTCGATCGTCGTGGTCGGCGGCGACGGGCTCTGGAACTGCCACA
>PLSJ01000203.1 GCA_003165115.1 Syntrophaceae bacterium
CATCCGCGCTGTTCAAAAAAGAGATCTCGTCGTCCTGCACACCCAGGAGGTGCTTCAGGACGCCGCTGTGGACCACGTTCACCTTGAGGCCGCGCAGGCTCGGGTGGCTCTCCGGATCGAAATCGATCGCCGATTTTTGCGTCAGCACAGTGAAGGAGGGCTTGTCTCCGTTGAAATACAGGACGAAAGAGAGGGCGGAAGAGGACGATATCCGTGCGACGAGTCCCTCCGGACCGTCCTGAGGGCATTCCACTCCCGACGCCTCGAAATAGGGCGCCATGAGCCCGAGGACCTGCGTATCCGTCCTTTTCTCCTTCAGCCTGACGACCCGGTGATAGGGGAGTATGGCTATGCCGTCCGCGTGCATATCGGTGAGGTACATCGCGACATAGGGCAGCCCCAGCTTGAGCGCGACGCTCAGCCTGTGATGGCCGTCCGCGATATAGAGCGTCTTTTCCTCCATCAGGGCGGCCAGCCTTGCCAGGAGGGCAGGGTCGGTCAACCGGTAAAACGTGTTCCTTATGGACAGCTCGTCGACGAAATCGTATATCTGTTCTTTTGGTGCGTCCTCGACGAGCCTGCCTATTTCCCCTGAATTGTCTTCGTACATGGCCAGGATGAGGCTGGTGAAGGTGTGCAGCTTTTCGATAAGCCGCTCCCTGTCTTCCCTCGCCTCCTTCCGTGTTTCCTCGTGGGTAAGGATCCGTCGCCTGTCGAGCCTCACGAGGGGGATCAGGCCTAAGCGCCTGCGGGTCCGCCCGTTCAGCGTGAATTCCTGCTTGTAGAGGTAGACGGATTCGCGGTCGTCTTCGGTGAGGACCCGCTCGGCCAGCCACGTGTCGAGCGTCTTCTTCGCCGCCTCGTACATGTCCCCTTCCGGCGTGCCGACCGGCAATTCAAGGCGGATGGCGTTGAAGCCGCTACGGTGGTAATAAGGGAGCGGATCGGGGATGACGTCGTAAGGCGGGCAGACGCACGCATGGATGTCGGCTGCCCGTGATTTGTCGTAGAGAAGGCCTTTGAAAGGTTTGATAAGAGCATCCGGCATGGCCCCTTTGTTTACCACAGGGACGCCACAACTGTCAATCGATACGCGGCTTTATTATCGCGGGGCTCAGGCGCTCGTACCGGTCGGGCCGGGGGTGATTTAACGAAATGGTCCAAACGGTTCAGGTAGATGTTGGTAAACAGGGGGGTGAGGCTCGTCCCCATCCCGATGCCGACTCCGGGCGTGGCGAGGACTGCGTCGACTCGTGAGAAGAAGCGGTATATAAGCTCGTGGAACAGGTCCAGGTCATCGGAGTCCCACCTGGCCTCTCTCAGCCGGCGGATGATAAGCCCGGTCAATCGCTCCTGGGGCATGGTGTCGTTGAATGAGAGGATATCCAGCCGCAGCACGGTCCCGTACCCCCGGCCCAACGCCGACATCACCTGGCGGACGGCCGCTCTCGCGCCCCGGCCGGGGATGTAGCCGCAGCATTCGGGCAGGAAGCAGGATTCGGGAAAGGCGTCCCTCAGCAAGCCGTTGAGCGCGCCCATGACGAGACCGTCGGGGAACGTCGTCTTTATCATCAACCGGTAGTCGCTCTTCTCCGATGGTGAGAGGCCGCGGTACGTGGTCAAAGGGAGCCGCGACCTTTCCGGCGCCGTGTCGTAACTCGGCGACCTGCTTGCGCAAGGCGACCGCTTTCAGCCGGGAAAATTCATAATTGCCCCGCCTCATCAGGCGGCATATCCTGTTGATCGCGCACACGGCGGAAGGCCCGACGACTACCCTGTAGAGAGGCGGCATGCCCTCGGCCACGGGGACGGCAGCGTCGGCAAGCCATTTCGGCAGATAGGGGCGACTGCGAGAGAAAGCCGCAGGGTCGCGTCTTTCGTACCGAAGGGCGCTTCCGAACTGAAGCTCTCTCGCCTCGCCGTCGCTATAGAGGTGGTTTAAGGGGTCCCGCACCGGCGCTTGCGTCCGGGGCAGCACGATCAGGCGTTTTGCCATCCGCCCGATCACCTCGGAATAGGTCTTTGGGTCCTGGAGCTTTTGACGGAGCATAGGGATCGGCGGCGTGGGATTCCGGGGATCCGTTCAGGTTTGGTTGGCCTTATGGTAAGGCTAATGAATAAGGCTAAACACCCGGGATTGCCACGCCGCTCTCTTAATTGCAGGCATCGTTTTCAGCAGCCTGACGAGTGAGCTGGTGTCCCGGTGCATCACTGCCACGAAGAGGTCGCTCAGCCGTTCGGTCATATCGGCGGTAAGCGCCCCGGTCATGCCGAAGTCGACCGGCGCGATCGCGTTGCCGGCAAGGACAAAAAGGTTTCCCGGATGCGGGTCCGCGTGAAAGAAATGGAACTCGAATATCTCCCTGAGGATGAGGTCGGCCCCGTTCGCGGCAATCGCCTTCCGGTCGAGGCCGGCCGCTTCCAGTAGACCGCGGGGATGTAGACGGTGGGACTTTCCACGAAATATCGCCTGAACCGGTCTATGTTCCGAGCCTCCCGCACGAAATCGAGCTCCCGGCGGATCGATCGGGCGAACTCGTCCACGAGTCGTAATGGCTTGTAGCGCCTGCTTTCCGCAAGGTGCCGCTCGGCGAGGCCCGCAAGGTCGCAGAGTATGCGGACGTCCGCCTCGATGCCCGGCCGCTGCACCTTGACCGCCACGACGTCTCCGGTCCTCGTGATGGCCTTGTGCACCTGTGAGAGAGACGCCGCGGCCGCGGGGCGGTCGTCTATGGAGAGGAAGGCTTCCGTGAGGGGCCGCCGGAGCTGCTGCTCGATCAGGGCTTTGGCCGTGGCGAACGGGAAGGGGGCGGCGCTGTCCTGCAGCTTGCCCATCTCCTCGATGAACGCGGGCGGCAGCACGTCGGCCCGCGTGCTCAGCACCTGCCCGAGCTTGACGAACGTGGGACCAAGCTCTTCAAAGGCGAGGCGCAGGCGCTCCGGGCCGGAGAGCCGCTCGAACGTCTGCGCCCCGCTTTTGAGCCTGCGCGCCCAGGGGACATAGTGCCCCGCCTTCACCCTGTCGAGAAGGTCGCCGAACCCGTAGCGCATGAAAACAGCCGCGATCTGTCCGGAGCGTTTCAGGTCCCGATACGTTTCAATCCGTTCGCCCTTCCTGAGGGGAGGTAAATTCTATCTATAGAGTGACAAGACAGCCTGCGGCCGACGACGCGTGGGGAATGGCTAAGGGCGCGCAACAACAATCGTCGACCCCTTGGCTCCGCGGGTTGACCTCTGCGAGCTATTCGATGACCGTTCCTTTGCCGGTCTTCCGATACTCGAGCTCGATGTGGTTGACGAACGCCGTTCTGCCCTGGGAATCGGCTTTAGATCCATGACCGTTGCACCAATCGATAAACGTTTCCGGATCGATGGCTGCGCGAATAGCGATATTGCCACCACCCTTAATCTCTTCGCATTGCCTTCCGACAAGAACTCTCCAGTCTTCATACGTGGCGGGCATATTCTCGGAATCGGTAAAGATCGCAAGCGCCCTGCGGTAAGTAAGCTCATCCTTGAACCAAGCAATTCCTATGACATCGTTCATTCTGCACCTCCGTCCGCTTATCCGGGAACCGTAAGGTCGGTAGGGGCGCCGGCAGTAAGGCGGACTCCTTCTCAGGCCCTTAAGAGACAGACAAAAATCACTTACCTGTGAGGCTCACCAGATAAGGAGCGCCCAGCGTGCCGATAAGGTTTCTCGTATTCTCAAACGTGTTGAGATGCTCCTCCTCGTCCTTGAGGAGGTCTTCGAAAAGGTCCTTCGAGACCTGGTCTTTTTCCGCGGCGCAGAGTGCGGCTGCCTCATTGTAAAAGACTATCACGTCCGACTCAAGGGCGATATCCGTCTTGAGCATGTCGGTAATTTCCTGGCCCTTCACCGCCTCTCCGGCGGGTCTCGAAAGAGGTTCCCCGTTGAGGAATAGAATCCTGTCGGCCAATTTCTCCGCATGCTTCATCTCGGTAATGGCAATCCCTTTCAATGTCGAAGCCAGTTTGCCATAATCCTTATCTTCCAGTTCGTAGTGGTGGATCATGTACTGGGAAATTACTCCCAGCTCATGCGCCCGTGCCTGGTTCAGCAATTCGATCACCTTCTTGCTCATAGCTCCTCCTTTTTGGTCTGTTCTTGTTCTATATTGGCCAGAGAAAAACCAAGCCCAAACTATTGGCTGTCTGTTCCTGATGAAAAAATAGTACCTTATCGAAGAAATGTCATGGTGAACTGTAACAAACGAAATGGCCGAGTGCTCGGATATGCACGTTCCGGTGGCAATCAGTAACACGCAACACGACAAGAAGGGCAGGGCCGTCTGCCGACCCTGCCCGCGGTATTTGGTGAATTACCCTACTTTTTGAACCTTCTCCTCACCACTGCGAGACCGGCAAGACCAGGCCCGAAGAGCAGAAGGGCGCCGGGAATCGGAACAGGGGAGCCGGTCTGGCAAAGGATGTTTACCTGTATGGCTGTCACACAGTCCGGGATCGGGGATAAAGACCAGCTTTTTGTCTCTACTGCGAAGCTTCCAGGACGCCGTTGAGATAGGACCTGGCATTCTTGCCCAGGTCCTGGATGTAGTAGCCTCCTTCAAGAACCGTGAAGAAGCGGCGGCTGGATGACATGATCATGCCCGCAATCTTGTGGTAGTCTTCGGTAAAGAGTATGCCGCCCCAATCGTGGAGATAAGTGTCGAAGCCGGCGGAGCAGCCTACGATGTCATAGCCAGGAGCGGCTTTGAGCGCGGCCTCCAGGTCGGCAAAGAACTCTTCCCTGTTGGAGGTCTCGATATTCCAGAAGAAAATCCGGTCGTCTCCCGTCACGATGTCTTCGGTCCCGTTGCCGTAGTGGAGGTCGATATCCACGATGAGAGCGCGCTCGATGAGGTCCCTCGACAGGAGGCTGTTCAGGGCGATGGCCATGTTGTTGAAAAAACAGAAGCCGCCGTTGAAGTTGCGGCCGGCATGGTGTCCGGGGGGCCGGATCAGGGCAAATGAAGGCGTTTCAAGGGCGATCTCCGCCGCCTTGATTGCGCCTCCGGCGGCCTTCCTGGCAACACGGAAGATTTCCCGATCCCTTTCTACCGTCTCTATGAGTGCCCGGGTGTGACATCGGAGAAGGTCCTCTTCCGTGCACGGCTCCGGGTCGATGAAATCAGCAATACCCTCAATTGCGAGGCGGATAGCAGATGACCGGTCCGGGTTCTCGCAATCGACGGTCCGGTAGTCGGTGAGGAAATCTTCGCTATAAACGACCGGGAGCTTTCCCACATCTCTTCAAAACCATAAATGCCCGACGGATGTCAAGATAAGCATTGCCGCGAGCACGCTAAATTTGTTCGCTTTCGGAAGTGTCAGTCCGTCCGCAATCAGCACATAGTCGAAGGCCAGGATGTCGAAGGTTGGCTCCTGAGCTATCGAATAGCTTTCTTCACCCTTCTGGAGAGACTTTCTGAAGATGTCGGTAAAGACGGCAAAAATCATTTGCTTACCCGCACCAAAAGTAGGAGAATGCAGTATTCGTTGCGCTTCGCCTAACGACAGGGAAGACGATCGGAGAAGCGGATCGACGCCCAGCCACAAAGCGACAGCGAAGACATGTTGCGAGTCGATCAAAGGGTGTAAATAGTGGTACATCAACATGCCCCACAGAGCATTGCCAGCCGTAAAGAGTGTACAGGGATACAGCACATTTGCATCCGTGTTGAGGCGGACACATGGCTCGTTTAAGTCTCTCAGAGTGGCTCGCCCGCGCCGAGAAAGACAGGCGTTTCACTGAGAACGCGACATCCATCACACATATACCCGCCTCGGAAGGTAGTTTTGCTCCGTATCCTCGCTGGATAGACCCCATGCTGCAGAAGGTCCTCACCGAACGCGGTATCCATAAGCTCTACAGTCATCAGGCCCGCGCGATCGACGTGGTGCATCAGGGCAGGGATGTGGTTCTCGTGACGCCCACGGCCAGCGGCAAGACCCTCTGCTACAACATCCCCGTCCTCCAGAAGATCATCGAGGAGCCCGAGACCAGGGCCATCTACCTTTTTCCCACAAAAGCCCTGGCCAATGACCAGATGACGGAAGTGCACCGTCTCATCGGCGACCTGAAAGCGGACATCAAGACCTTCACGTATGACGGCGACACGCCCGACGACGCCAGGCAGTCAATCCGCAAGCAGGGCCACGTGGTGGTCACCAACCCGGACATGCTCCATGCAGGCATTCTGCCGCACCATACCAAGTGGCAGAAGCTCTTTTCCAACCTGAAATACGTGGTGGTGGACGAGCTTCATGTCTATCGGGGCGTATTCGGCAGCCACGTGACGAACGTGTTCCGGCGGCTCAAGAGGGTCGCCCGCTTCTACGGACAGGACCCCATCTTTATCTGCTGTTCGGCGACGGTTGCAAATCCCAGGGAACACGCGGAGGATCTCGTCGAAAAGAAGATGGTTCTCATCGACGAGAGCGGCGCGCCACGGTCGGCAAAGACCTTCATCCTGTACAACCCGCCCATCGTCAACAGGGAACTGGGCATACGCCAGTCGTCGCTGACCGCTGCCCGCAACATGATGAGCGACCTCATACGCAACAAGAT